>JAFGIH010000177.1 GCA_016929985.1 Thermoleophilia bacterium
GGAGGGCCGCTGGGTGTTCCCCAGCCTGACCGTACACGAGAACCTCCTCGTGGGGGCGCATTCGCGGCGCAGCGGGCTTTGGACCGTCGAGAAGGTCTACGAGCTCTTCCCGCTCTTGGCGCGGCTCAAGCAACGGCAGGCTCTGAGCCTCTCGGGTGGAGAACAGCAGGCTCTTGCCATCGGCCGGGGACTCATGGCCAATCCACGGCTTCTGCTCTTGGACGAAGTCTCCTTGGGCCTCGCTCCTGTCGTGGTAGAACGGATTTACGCCAGCATGCCGGCCATCACCACCTCAGGCACGACCGTCCTGCTTGTTGAACAAGATGTCGGCCAAGCCATGAACTTTGCCGACCGGGTCACGTGCATGTTGAAGGGCAGACTTGTTCTCGAGGGAGTTCCCAGCGAACTCGAGCACGATGCTATCGTCGCGGCTTACTTCGGAGTGTGACGGATGGTCTGGGTCAACGACATCATTCAAGGGATCCTGCTCGGCGGACTGTATGCGCTGTTCGCCGCCGGCCTTTCCCTCGTGTTTGGCGTCATGCGCCTCGTGAACCTGGCTCACGGCGACTTCAGCATCATGGCGGCCTACATCGCCCTAGTCATCGTCGGCTCCCTGAAGATCAACCCCTTCTACACCCTTATCCTCGTGATGATCGTCATGGCCGTCTTCGGTTACGTGATCCAGCGAGGACTCTTCAACTTCGCGATGGACGCCGGTCCGATGCAGGCCATCCTCGCCACCTTCGGAATCGCCATCATCATCCAGAACCTGCTGCTCGAGGGCTTCACCGCCAACAGCAAAGGTCTCGACGCAGGAAGGATAGAGAACGCCACGATCAACATAAGCGACCAGGTGATCATCGGATGGTTCCCCCTCACGACGCTTCTCGTCTCGGTCGTCGTCCTTCTGTTTCTTCAGTTCTACCTAAGCCGCACGCGGATGGGCCGTGCCTTTCGCGCGACCGCCGACAACCAGCGGGCCGCTCAGCTGATGGGCATCGACAACCGTCATCTCTATGGCATGGCCATGGCCTTCGCCCTCGCCATTGTGGCGATAGGTGGCGTGTTCATAGGCATCCGGACGACTTTCACCCCCAGCGCCGGACCGCTCAGGCTCATATTCGCCTACGAAGCCGTGATCATCGGAGGTCTCGGATCGATTTGGGGCACGCTGGTGGGAGGGGTCGTTTTGGGAATCGCTCAAGTGCTCGGCGATCATGCGCACCAGGGCTGGGGAATGCTGGCAGGACACCTCGTGTTTCTTGCCCTGCTCGCCTTCCGTCCCCAGGGTCTGTTCGCAAAGCAGGTGCAATGATGACGACCCATCTCACAGACAGGGCTCGTTGATGGCCGAACCTCTCAAAATCGAACGCTATACGCGGACCAGCCGTGTCGCTTTGCCGGTGGCGGCGGTCGTTGTGATAGCGGCGGCTACCATTCCCGCCTGGGGATCTTCCAACATCATGAAGCAGGCGGTGACCTTCCTCACCTTGGTCGCGCTGGCTCAGATGTGGAACCTGCTTGCGGGCTACGCCGGCCTGGTGTCGGTGGGGCAGCAGGCCTTCGTGGGCATAGGGGGATATGCCCTCTGGGTCTTCTCCGAGAAGGTGGGCCTCAACCCGTTCGTGTGCGTGCCCATCGCCGGACTCGTGGCGGCCCTGTTCGCAGTGCCGACGGCGGGGCTGGCCTTCCGGCTGCGAGGCGGGTATTTCGCCGTTGGAACGTGGGTCATAGCCGAGGTCTACCGGCTGCTGGTGGTGCAGATCGGCTGGCTGGGCGGAGGCTCAGGAGTCAGCATAAACAGCGCCGTACAGGTCGAGCGGGGCACGCGCGAGGCCGTTGTGTTCTGGCTGGCCCTTGCAGTGGCGGCAGGTTCTATCGCCCTCGTTTATCTGTTGCTGCGCTCTCGCAGAGGCCTTGCCCTCACGGCCATACGGGACGACGAGATGGGCGCTCGGGGCCTGGGGGTGAACGTCTTCCGCTCCAAGCTGTGGGTGTACATCATCGCCGCCTTCGGCACGGGGGTCACCGGCGCGGTCATCTATCTGAATCTTCTGCGACTCCAGCCTGAGGCTGGTTTCGGGCTCAACTGGAGCGCGCTGATGATCTTCGCCGTGGTGATCGGTGGTTTGGGCACCATTGAGGGTCCGATCATCGGTGCCATCATCTACTTTGTGCTGCAGCAACTGTTCTCTGACTACGGCACGTGGTATCTGATCCTTATCGGGGCGCTGGCGGCAGTCGTCGTGGTCTTTGCCAGACGCGGCCTGTGGGGCACCCTGGTACGCCGCCGTGCCATCGATCTTTTTCCTGTTCGCAGGCGGCTCTGTCTCGAGACCGTATGCTTCCCGGAGGAGGCTTCACCCGGTGACCCCGCGGTCGGCCAAGCCGCGCCTGAGGAACCGCAGAAGGTAGAATAGGTACGCGGTACCTTTCCTAGGCGAAGCACAGCCACGAGGAGATGATCACGTGGATCACGAGGGGCAGTTCTACATCGATGGGCGGTGGGTCGACCCGGTCGATCCCGGCCGCTGGATAACGGTTGTCAATCCGGCCACCGAGGAGGAGGTCGCGCAGGTGGCGGCCGGCTCTGAGGCCGACATAGACGCGGCCGTCTGGGCTGCTCGCTCCGCGTTCGAGAGCTACAGCCGGACCACGCGCGAGGAGCGTCTGGAACTCCTCGAGAACCTCTTGGGAGCCTACACGCGCCGGTTGCCTCAGATCGCCGCGGCCATGACCACTGAGGTGGGCATCCCGAAGACCTTTTCCGAAGGCGTGCAGGCAAAGATAGGCGAACGCCACCTGCAGACCGCCTTCGATGCCTTGCGGGAGTATGTCTTTGAGGAAGAGTGGGGCACCACCCAGGTGTTTCGCGAGCCCATCGGCGTCTGCGCGCTCATCTCTCCGTGGAACTGGCCCATGAACCAAGTGATGGTGAAGGTGGCGCCCGCGTTGGCGGCCGGATGCACCATGGTCCTTAAGCCGAGCCAGTACTCACCCCTTTCCTCCCTTCTGATGGCGGAGGCGGTGCAGGAGGCGAAGATCCCGGCGGGGGTCTTCAACATGGTCAACGGCCCGGGGTCGTCCC
>JAFGIH010000178.1 GCA_016929985.1 Thermoleophilia bacterium
TCTCTATCGCTCAGACGATGGTCCGCTCCATCAACACCACGATCTGTGTGTTGCTGCCGTTGCTGGCCATCCTGATCTTCGGCGGGCCCACCCTCAAAGACTTCGCGCTCGCTCTCACCATCGGCGTCATCACCGGCACGTACTCCTCGTTCTTTGTGGCCACGCCTCTGGCGGTGCTGTGGAAGGAACGCGAGCCGCGCTATCGGAAGCGTCTGGTGGTGGCCGGAGCTGCCGGTGACATGACCGTTGACGCCGGTGCGGTGTCGCCCGGTGGTAAGACGGCAGCCGAGGCAAAGTCGGCGTCGGGCAAGGCGGCCGGTGCGGCTCAAGCTGTGCAGCCGCGCGCTTCACAGAAGCCCAAGAAGGGTAAGACGTCCAGTAGCAAGCGTCCACCTGCGAAGGATGCGAAGCGGACAACTCGCTGAGAGGAGCACGCTGTGAGCGACGAAGCCGAAGGCACCAACGACAACGAGAGCAAGGCTGAGAGCGAGGCAAGAGGCGCCACAGCGCAGAACGTCCGCGATCTGATAGAGCGGACGTTTCTGGCGGGCATGGGCGCCGCCGCTCTGACAAAGGACCGTGTCCAGGAACTGGTGGAAGACTTCATCCGCCGAGGGCAACTCAGCACCGATGAGGGTCGCGATGTGGTCGACCGGCTGTTGACCCGTAGTCGTGAAGAGGCGCGTACGGTGCTCAAGAAGGCCGATTCTTCCCTTCATGGGGCCTACCATGACCTTGGCCTGACCACCAAGGCTGAACTCGAAGACATGGAGTTCCGCCTGCGGCAACTTGAGCACCGCGTGCAACTCCTGGAGGCGGCGGCCGATGCCGAAGCCGGGCAGACGAGCCCCCGGCCGGAGGATGGTTAGCCGGGTTCCGTAGCGTTCCGCCGGGGGTAGTCGGACGCCCTAGGAGTCAGCTTGCCTTCAGTCCAGCTCAAACATCCGGGCTTCATCACACGTGTCCGCAATCTCGAGCGGATGAGGGAGATCTCGGCCGTCGCCGTGAAACACGGCTTTGGGTATCTGCTGGAGAGGCACCGCCTGTTCGGGCTTCTCCCGAGGTGGCATAAGCGGAACAAGCCGCCTCCTGCGCAGTTCGGTACGCACGTGCGCGAGATGCTCGAGGAGTTGGGGCCCACCTTCGTGAAGTTCGGCCAGTTGCTGAGCACCCGCTCGGACATCATGCCTGCCGACATAGTGCAGGAGCTGATCAAGCTTCAAGACAGGGTGCCTGCTTTCGACTTCTCGATGGTGGAGCAAGTCGTGGAAGAAGACTTGGGCTTGCGGTTGGACCGGGCTTTCGAGAGCTTCGAGACTCAACCCCTGGCCTCGGCCTCCATCGGACAGGTGCACGCGGCCGTGCTGCCGGGCGGTAAGAAGGTAGTAGTCAAGGTGCAGCGCCCTGAGGCGCCCCGTCAGATCCGGAGAGACGTCGATCTGCTGATGCAGTTCGCCGAACTCGTCGAGGGACGATGGGAGGTGGGATTCTCACCCATCGGGGTGGTGGAGGAATTCTCGCGATCCATCACCCGTGAGCTGGACTATCTACTCGAAGCGCGCAACGCCATGCGGTTCGCCGCCAACTTCGAGTCGGACGAGAATGTGCGGGTACCTGAGGTCGTTTGGAGGTATTGCAGCAAGCGCGTTCTCACCCTGGAGCACCTCGAGGGCCCGACGCTGAACCACCCGGAGATCGCCGATCTGCCCATCCAGAAGAAGAAGGCGCTTGCAGAAGCGATAGCAGCCTGCTGGTTCAAACAGATACTCCACGACGGATTCATCCACGCCGATCCGCATCCGGCCAACCTCGTGTATCTGGGCGAAGGGCAAATCGGCCTCTTGGATTTCGGGATGGTGGGGATTCTGCGGGCGGACGACCTCGAGGAAGGGACGAAGCTCTTCCTGCGCGTCATGCAGTCCGACATCCCGGGCATAAAGCGTTCTTTGAGGCGGCTCGGCATGCAGTGGCCCCCTTCCGCGGACGATGAGGTGACGGTGGCCATCGAGGAGGCCTTCAACCGCTACTTCGGTCTCTCACTGGACACCGTCGATATGGGTCCCCTGCTCCGCCACCTGTTCGAAGTGGTGTACTCGCTGCGTCTCACGCTTCCCTCTCGGTTCCTGATCTTGGACAAGGCCGTGCTGACCCTGGAGGGGGTGGTCAGCCAGCTCTATCCCGAGATCAATCTCTTCCAGTTCGCCAACCAGTACACGAGTGAACTCAAACGGGGATTGCTCGATCCCAGGAAGGTGCCGACCCGCGTTCAGCGCTATGCCGCCGAATACGCGCAGATAGTCAGCGAGTACCCGCTGCAACTCCACGACCTGCTGGAAGAGCTCCGCTCCGGGGAGCTGGAGGTCAGATATCGCCATACCGGTCTGGAGAACGTGATCCACCGGCTTGACGTCATCGCCAACAGGATGGTGGCGGCCCTCGTGAGTATCGCTCTGGGGGTCACCGGTACGGCCGTGGCCATCATGGTGGAGCAGGGGCCTCACTTCGCGGGTCTGTCTGTGTGGGGACTGCCTGGCTTCGCAGGGTCGTTGTTCTTCGGGGTGTGGCTGATCTACGCCATCATCCGGTCGGGGAGGCTCTGACCTGGATCGCCGCGGGCTGTCACCGTGTCCGCCGGGGCGGCTATAGTGTCACTGTCATGAGCGACCGCGTATTACCAGACCAGACCACGTGGGTGGTCAACCCCTATCCCTGGGAGGAGTCACAGAGGCTGGCTGACAGCCTCGGCATCCCTCTGCTGGCCGCGATGGTCTTGAGTGGCCGGGGGATTACCGATCCGGAGGACGCTCACATGTTCCTGGAAGGAACGTGCGCCCTGCCAGACCCGTTCCTGTTCGCCCACATGGCGGCGGCCGTCGGGACGGTCTCCGACGCTATCGACGAAGGCAAACGGATCGTCGTGCACGGCGACTACGATGCCGACGGCATCACGGCGACCGCACTTCTGGTGCTCGGCCTGCGCGAGTTCGGTCTGCAGCCGGAGTGGTATCTCCCCAGCCGGTTCAACGAGGGCTATGGGCTGTCACGTACGGCTGTTGAGGCCATCGCGAGCGAAGGACCGGCCGTGCTCATCACCGTCGACTGCGGCGTGAACTACCCCGACGAAGTGCGCCTGGCGCGGGAGAAGGGGCTGGAAGTCATCGTAGTCGACCATCACCAGCCGGGACCGGTACTGCCCGACTGTAGCCTCATCCACGAGGTGGCCGGCGACTATCCGAGCGGAGATCTGTGCGGAGTCGGGCTGGCTCTGAAGGTACTTCACGCGCTGCATGTGCACCGGCTTGGCGCTGAGCGCGCCACGCTTCCGCAGGCCCTCATGGGCATGCTCGACCTGGTCGCCATCGGCACTATCGCCGACCTGGCTCCGCTGCGTGGTGAGAATCGCTATTACGTGAAAGAGGGCTTGAAGCTCCTCGCGATCGGACAGCGAGTGGGGCTGCGAGCGCTGTCTTCGGTGGCGTCGTGCACGGGCGCGGTGGATTCGGGCACCGTCGCGTACCGATTGGCGCCTCGTTTGAACGCGGCAGGACGCCTGGCGGACCCGTCGCCACCCCTGCGCTTGCTGCTGACGGAGGACGAAGAAGAGGCTCGCGAGCTTGCGGCCAAACTGCACGAGCTCAATGGTCTACGCCAGGACGTCGAACGCCAGATACTCGAGGAGGCGGTGCGAAGGGTGGACGCCCTGCCCGAACTCCCGCCGGCTCTGGTGCTGGCAGGAGACGGCTGGCATGAGGGCGTCGTGGGGATAGTGGCTGCGCGCCTGGTGGAACGCTATCA
>JAFGIH010000179.1 GCA_016929985.1 Thermoleophilia bacterium
ATGGCCGACCAGTTCTGCGTCGACCAGTGGGTGAAGGCGATCGGTGACGGCCTTGTCTGTGGCGACGGCAAGAAGCACCCCATCAAGTTCGAGGTGCTTGACAGCCAGTCTGATTCCATGCGGGCCTCTCAGGTGGCCGGCGACCTCATCCAGAACGTCAAGGTCGACATCCTCATGGCCGCGGCGACCCCGGACACGGTCAACCCGGTGGCCGACACGGCTGAGTCTATGGGCACTCCGTGCATCACCTGCGACACTCCGACCGAGTCGTACTACTTCGGCCGCGGAGCCACCCCGGAGAAGCCGTTCAAATGGACCTACCATGCGTTCTGGGGCATGCAACAGATCCAGAACGTCAGCCTCAGCTTGTGGGACCAGGTCCCGACGAACAAAGTGGTGGGCGCGTTGTGGCCGAACAACGTCGACGGCAACGCCTACAGAGATTCCTATCCGCCTTTCATGGACAAGAATGGTTACACGCTGGTCGACGGGGGCAAGTATCAGGAGCCCAACGAAGACTGGACGGCCATGATCAGCGAGTTCAAGAAGGCCGGCGCCGAGATCTTCACCGGAGTCATGATCCCGCCCGACTTCGCCAACTTCTGGAAGCAGGCCAACCAGCAGGGATGGCATCCGAAGGTGTTCGACATGGCCAAGGCGATCCTGTTCCCCGCTGCCATGCAGGCGGTCGGCGAGATCGGGTACAACCTGTCGGGCCCCATGTACTGGCATGCCACGTTCCCCTTCACCTCACCATTGAGCGGCATGACCTGCCAGCAGATCGCGGATGAATGGGAGAGGGAGAAGAACGACATGTGGCAGCAGCCGCTGCTCCACTACCTCTTGGGGGACTGGGTCACCGACGTACTCAAGCGCACCAAGAACGTGGATGACAAAGAGGACATCATCGCCACCATCGCTTCCACCAACCTCAAAGAGACGATAGGTGGCGCTCTCGATTTCACGGCGCCGATCGAGTGGACGAGCCTACACCCGGTGCAGAACGTCTGCGTGACCCCGCTCTATGGCGGCCAGTGGGTGAAAGGGACCGGCAAGTACATGTTTGACATCAAGATCGTCAGCAATCCCAACAACGACCCGGTCACCATCCAGCAGGAACTGATACCTCTGAGCTAGTCGCCACACTTTCATCTCGGCCGCAAGTCAAACGGGCCGCCCCCCGGTGGGGGGCGGCCCGGGTTCTTTCCACTCCGGAGGGTGTACGCGCTGGACGGTGTGCGCTCTACTTCTTGACCTTGCTCATCGGGATGCCGAGCGCCTTTGCCACCCCTTCGCCGTAGGCCGGGTCGGCCTTGTAGCAGTTGCCGATGTGGCGCAGCTGGATGTCCTCCGTTGCCGGCCCGATATCGCGGGCTGTGTTCTCGAAGAGCAGCTGCTGCTTCTTGGGACCGATGAGGCGGAACAGCATGCCCGGCTGAGTGTAGTAGTCGTCGTCGTCCTTGCGGGCGTCCCACCGGTCGGCGGCGCCGTACAGGTCGAGCGGCGGCTCCTTGTACTCGGGTTGCTCCTGCCACTCGCCGTAGCTGTTGGGCTCATAGTGCAGGGTGCTGCCGTAGTTGCCGTCCACCCGCATGAGACCGTCGCGGCTGAAGCCGTGCACCGGGCAGCGGGCCTGGTTGACCGGGATGAGGTGGTGGTTCACGCCCAGGCGGTAGCGCTGCGCATCACCGTAGGAGAACAGACGGCCCTGCAGCATCTTGTCGGGGGAGAAGCTGATGCCGGGCACCACGCTGGCCGGGTTGAACGCGGCCTGCTCCACGTCGGCGAAGTAGTTCTCGGGGTTCTTGTTGAGCTCCATGATGCCCACTTCGATCAGCGGGTAGTCGCCTTTCAGCCACACCTTGGTGAGGTCGAAGGGATGGAACTTGTAGTCGAGCGCGTCCTTCTCAGGCATGATCTGCACGCGGAGCTGCCACTTGGGGAAGTCCTTGTTCTCGATGGCTTCGTAGAGGTCGCGCTGGTGGCTCTCCCGATCCTTGCCCACGAGAACTGCGGCCTCTTCGTCGGTGAGGTTCACGATCGGCTGCTGGCAGCGCCAGTGGAACTTGACCCAGTTGCGCTCGTTCTTCGCGTTGATGAAGCTGTAGGTGTGGCTGCCGAAGCCGTGCATGTTGCGGTAGCTGGCTGGGATGCCGCGGTCGCTCATGACGATGGTGACTTGATGGAGCGCCTCCGGGAGCAGGCTCCAGAAGTCCCAGTTGTTCTGCTTGCTCCGCATGTTGGTGCGCGGGTCGCGCTTCACGGCGTGGTTGAGATCGGGGAACTTGAGGGGGTCGCGGAAGAAGAACACCGGGGTGTTGTTGCCCACGAGGTCCCAGTTACCCTCATCGGTGTACATCTTCACGGCGAAGCCGCGGATATCGCGTTCCGCGTCGGCGGCGCCACGCTCACCGGCCACCGTTGAGAAACGGGCGAAGAGGTCGGTCTTCTTGCCAACTTTTGAGAAGACCGCGGCCCTGGTGTACTTGGTGATGTCATTGGTCACCGTGAACGTGCCGAACGCCCCGGAGCCCTTCGCATGCATCCTGCGCTCGGGGATGACCTCTCGGTCGAAGTTGGCCATCTTCTCCAGATACCACACGTCCTGCAGCAGCATCGGGCCGCGCGGCCCGGCGGTGAGCGAGTCTTGATTGTTGGGGACCGGCGCGCCGAAATTGGTGGTCAGCTTCTTCTTCTTGTCGGCCACTTTGGTTCTCCTCTCGCGTGCATTCCTTGCATGTTCCACGTAGCTGGACACTCACTGATTCGACCGTGCCCAGGACGTCCGTCTCCTCAGGTACTTTGATGCCGTCGAGGCTAGTATTGTAAACGTCGCCCGGCGAGTAGAGCTTCGCCTAGCGGGGTACAAGAACACACATGTCAGCGGCCGGGGTCCGCCCCGACCGGAGTACTTGCACAGAGGAGGTGTTTCGGTGGCTGGTGGCGTTTACAAGGTGATCGAATTGGTCGGGACGAGCACCGAGTCCTGGGAAGCGGCCGCGAAGTCGGCGCTCGACGCGGCGACATCGACGCTGCAAGATATCCGCATAGCCGAGGTCGTCAAGATGGACGTCCGGCTGGAGAGTAACAAGATCGTGGAGTACCGTGTCCGGATGATGGTGTCTTTCAAGTACCACAAAGATCTCAGCGACTAAGATGAAGGGCGCTCGGCTGGTAGGGATCCGGGCGCCTTTCCGCATCTACATGTAGAGCGTCGGGGACTCCTCCGACTGCTGCTTCCATTCTTCGAGAGCCGCTTGGTTGGGCAGCGGGAGAGGTTTGGCGCCCACTATGGCGCAGCAACGCTCGTAGATGCAGTCGATCTCGTGATTGCACTCGCCCCGGGACACCTCGAACGGCGCATGGCAAAAAAGGCACGTGAGGGTATGGAGGTCCCACCACTGCGTCCGGGTGAGGCGCTCGATGACCGAGCGCATGCGGCGCCAGTCACAGCACAGGGTCTCAACATCAGCAGAGAGTCTGTCCACCTCTCTCGACTTGGGCACTCCGTCCTCGAACACGACTCTCTCTCCCTAGAGACTGCATAACGGCAGATTCCGACTAGTTTATCGGCAGGACCGGCCGTCAAGCTGATACCTTTCGCGGAAAGAATCTGGGTCGCGCTCTCAGATCGGGGGCCTCTCGCGATGTTCGTCCAGAGCGAGGCGGTCCTCGCGACTGAGTCTCATCAGAGCATCCACGACCTGTGGGTCGAACTGTCCGCCTCGCTCGCGCTCGATCTCAGCGAGGGCGTCGGGGATGGACCAGGCCACCTTGTACGGTCGTTCGTGGATGAGCGCGTCGAAGGCGTCGGCCACGGAGACGATCCGGGCCGTAAGCGGGATCTCGTCGGCCTCGAGCCCGCAGGGGTAGCCGCCCCCGTCCCAGCGCTCATGATGGAAGAGGGCGATCTCTTCGGCCATCTGCACCAGTTCTGACGTGCCCCCGCTCAGCAGTTTGGCTCCCAATGCCGAGTGCTTGCGCATGGCTTCGCGTTCGGACTCGTCGAAAGGCCCTTTCTTCAACAGCACAGCGTCGGAGATGGCGACCTTGCCCAGGTCGTGGAGAGGGGCGGTGCGCGCCAACAGGGTCGCTCTATCCTGCGGGAGGCCGAGCTCTTGGGCGAGTAGTCCGCATAGCTGACCCACTCGGTCGGTGTGCTGACCAGTGGCGTCGTCCCGGTACTCAGCCACCCGTCCGAGACGGTCGAGGATCTCGAGGTGGGCCTGCTGCAGCTGTGCGGTGCGGCGTCGAACCAGCTCCTCGAGGACCCCCCTGACCTCGTTCAGGCGGAGGCTCATGAAGCGGGTCTCGAGCAGCGAGCGCACGTGCGCAAGGAACAGCTTGATGTCGATAGGCTTGGTGAGGAAGTTCTGCGCGCCGGCTTGAAGGGCCTGGATACGGGTCTCGGCCTCCGACAGCCCGCTGACCATGAGCACCGGGAGGAAGGTGTCCTCAGTGAGTCTCTGACTCAGGTCGTTCAGGAAGTCATATCCGCTCATGCCCGGCATGTTTATGTCAAGCACGATCAGGTCCGGTGTGGTCGTGTTCAGCGCGGCCAGCGCTTGGATCGAATCGGTGTAGCCCTGGATGAACGTGTAGCCCTCTGCCTGCAACGCGCGGGTGAGAAGACGGACGATGCTCGGCTCGTCATCGACGATCAGGATGGTTGCATCCGCGTGCGCTGGTTCGGTCATTGGATCGCCTCAGATCTGTCGCGTGCCTTTCACACTCTCCCCAACAGCCCTACCTTGTTTCCAGCAGCCGCTTCACCGCGTTCGCGAGGCTTTCCGCTGTAAAGGGCTTCTCCAAGAAATCTGCGCTCCCTTCAATGCGCCCGGCCTGCACGATGGTGTCTCGAGTGTAGGCCGACATGTAGAGCACTGGAAGTCTCGGACGCAAGGATCTCGCCACCTGTCCGATCTGACCACCCTGCAGGGAGCCGGGCAGGACGATGTCGCTCAACAGCAGGTCGACGCGGTTGTCCGGGTTCTTCAGGATCTCAACGGCCCGGTCGCCGTCGCCCACCGGGATGACTCGATAGCCGCGCTTCTCGAGCAATCGAGTGATCAAGGTTCTGAACGTGGCGTCGTCGTCCACGACCAGCACCGTGGGCCGGTCGGACGCGGCCGCCGCCTCGAGCGCCTGTCCTTCTGATTCAAGAGCCGGGTGGTCGAAGCGGGGGAGGTGGATGTGAAAGGTCGTGCCATGCCCCGGTTGACTCTCCAACGTAATGGTACCGCCGCTCTGCGCGACAACCCCATATACGGTCGACAATCCGAGTCCGGTGCCTTGTCCAGGAGCCTTGGTGGTGTAGAAGGGTTCGAACACATGCGCGGCCGTGTCGGCGTCCATGCCGCACCCGGTGTCCGAGACCGACAGAAGGACGTGCTTTCCAGGTTGGCAGTCGGCGTGAGTCCTGCAGAACGCCTCGTCGAGATCGACGTTTCTCGTCGTCAGCAGAAGGGTCCCACCGTGGGGCATCGCATCCCGGGCGTTGACCGCCAGATTGAGGAGTATCTGCACGAACTGGTGCTCGTCGACCTCGACCAGACCCAGTTCGGGGCTGAGGTCGGTCTTCAACTCGATATCCGCACCTATGGTGCGCGTGAGCAGCCGCTGGGTTTGCTCGATGACGGTGTTGAGCAGAAGCACCTGTGGTTGCAGGGCCTGACGCCGCGAGAAGGCCAGGATCTGCCGCGTCAGGTTGCCTGCCCTTTCGGCGGCCGCTTTGATCTCGGCCAGGTCTTCCTTGAGCGATTGAGGCTCGTACTCCTCCGCGGAGAGCAGCAGGTCACTGTACCCGATGATGGTCGTGAGTACATTGTTGAAGTCGTGAGCGATGCCACCGGCCAGCCGCCCCACGGCTTCCATCTTCTGGGCCTGGCGGAGCTGTTCCTCGCGCTCTCGTAAGACCTCGAGCGTCCGCACCCGGTCGGTCACGTCCTCGCGCACGCTCAGCACGCCCATGATCTCGTCGTTGCTGTCGCGCAAGGGGACCTTGCTGGTGCGCATGATGCGCGTGACGGCACCGCTCGACATGGTCTCTTCGTAAGCCAGCCTGGGTATGCCCGTCGCTATGATCTCGAGGTCGTCCGCCCGCGACGGCTCGATTGCGCGCCCCCACGGGAGGTCCTCGTCGCGCAGGCCGACGATCTCCGCTGTGTCCGCAAGGCGGGCGTCGAGTGCGACCGCGATATTGCAGCCCAGATACCTCAGATCGCGGTCTCTCCAACTGATCCGAAGGGGCACCGTATCGAGCACTTGGCGCAGCATCCGGCGCGACTCTTCGAGTTCGGTCTCGCCGCGCCTGCGTTCCGTGATGTCGCGGATGGCGAGCACGTGTACAGGATGTCCATGCCATGCGAAGCGCCGGCTGCGGCCCTCGACCGGGAAAACCGTTCCGTCTTTCTTACGGTGCCAGCGCAACGGCACCTCGACCAAGTCGTCCTTGATGATCTCCTTAGACAGCTCCGGGTCGTTGGATAGCTGGAGGAAGCTCATGGTAAGCAACTCCTCCCGGCTGTAGCCGTACAGGGTCACCGCCGCCTCGTTGGCCTCTATGATGCGGTAGTCCTCGTCGTTCACGAGCATGTGGGCATCGGCCTCCAGCTCGAAGAGGTGGCGGTAGCGTGATTCGCTGTCTCGGAGCGACTGCTCCGCCAGCTTGCGCTCAGTGATATCCCGGCTGAAAGAGACCGCGTACTCCTTGCCCTCGAATTCGATGCGCTTGGAGGAGACCTCCACCGGGAAGTGCGATCCGTCGCGGCACACGCCCAAGGTCTCGACGGTGTGAACGCCCTCGCCCCCAACCTCCTCCCAGGCCGCGGGCCATCGCTCTTCGGTCATATTCGCGTCGATATCCCAGATATGCAGCTTCTGGATCTCCTCGAGCGTGTAGCCGTTGTACCGGCGCGCCGTCTCGTTCGCGTACGCGATCCGGCCCTCGGAGTCCGCCCAGTGGATAAGGTCGGTCGCGTTCTCCACCGAGTAGTGGGTGAGGCGGAGCGTCTCTTCCAGGTGCTTGCGCTCGGAGACGTCACGACAGAACTCGACGTCGTACTGCTTACCACCGAAGGTGACGCGGCTGGCGGCGATCTCCACAGGAAACGACTCGCCGTTCTTTCTCCGATGGTAAGCCTCGACCAGATGTGGGTCTGAGTCGGTGTAGGTCCGCCAGTACTCGGCCCATCGCTCCGGCGGAGTGTCGGGGTCGATGTCCTCCGCGGTCATACGCAGGAGCTCTTCGCGGGAGAAACCCAGCTGACGGCAGGCCGTCTCACTCACCTCGGAGATGCGTCCGTCGACATCCAACCAGATCACGTAGTCGGCCATGTGGTCAAGCGCATACTGGGCGCGCTGCAGCTTCTCCTCGGCCGCCTTCCGCTCGCTGATGTCTCGTGCGACCGAGACCGCCAGACTCCGGCCGCCGAACTCGACAATGCTCGTCCTGACCTCGACCGGGAACTCCCGGCCATTCCTCGTCAGGCCGGATCCCTCATGAAGAAGCGAGGGCTGCGCGGCTGCATTGGACCATCTCTCGACGAAGTTTTCCGGAGTAATCTCTGGCACGGTGTCCCACAAGTGCAGCTCACGCAACTCCTCGAACGTATACCCGAGGGCATCGGCCATCGCCTGGTTGGCATAGACGATCCGGCCGTCCGGGTCCGCCCAGTGGATCATGTCGGCGGACCGGTCGACGGAGACCTGGGTCATGTAGAGCGATTCCTCGAGGCGCTTGCGCTCGGAGATGTCGCGGCAGAACGAGCACTGGTAGTCGACTCCCTCGAAGGTCACGAAACTGAGGCTGATCTCCACGGGGATCTCTTTGCCACTCTTCGTGCGGTGCCTAGTCAAGAGGATGAACGCGTCGCCCTGCTTGTAGGGGCTCCATACCGTGAGGAGCTCCTCTCTCGACTTGCCCAGATTCTTGGTGTCCACCGTCGCATCGATATCGAAGATGCTCATAGAGAGGAGCTCTTCGCGGGAGTACTCGAGGTGCCGGCATGTCGATTCGCTGACCTCGAAGATCCTCCCACCGGGAGCGACCCAGATGGGGTAATCGGCGATGCGGTCGAGCGCGTGCTGGGTGAGCCGGAGTTTCTCCTCCGTCTTTCTCCGCTCGGTGATGTCACGAGCGAACACAGCCCAGAACGGCTTGCCCTCCAGCTCGACGAAGGTGTGCGAGATCTCGACGGCGTGCCTCTGGCCGTCCTTCCCCTGGAGTCTTGCCTCGTAGTAGAAGACCCCTTCGTTCTTGACACTGTCCCGCCATCTCCTCCGGAACGTCTCGGGGGTGAGGTCGGGATCGATGTCCCACAGGCACAGCGATTCGAGCTCTTCTTTGGAGTAGTGGAGCAGCCGGCATGTCGCCTCGTTCGCGTAGACGATGCGTCCGGTCTCATCCAACCAGTGGACTAGGTCCGGCGAGTGTTCCACCGAGATCTGGGTCGCCCGGAGTGACTCGGCAAGCGCCTTGCGTTTCGAGATGTCGCGGCAGAACGAGCACTGGTACGTTTCCCCGCCGAAGGACTCATAGGTGATGCTGACCTCGACAGGTATGAGTTCGCCGCTCTTGGTCCGGTGCATCGTCTCGATGACGACAGAGCCGAGCTCTTCGAATCGCCTCCAGCGGCTCTCGTACTGTTCCGCGGCCACCTCCTGCGGGTGTCCCGGGGTGACAGGGTCGAGCTCGAAGATGGTCATGCTCAGTAGCTCTTCACGCGAGTAGCCGAGATTGCGGCAGGTGGATTCACTCACCTCGACCACACGGCCGGTTCGATCGAGCCAGATGGGGTAGTCGCCGATGTGGTCGAGCGAGAAGCGCGTTCGCGCCAGCACGTCTTCTGAGAGCTTGCGCTCTTCGATGTCGCGGATGAAGGTGATCCCGAAGTGCCGGTCACCGATCTCCACGGCGACCGACGACACCTCGACCGGATGGTCGCGACCCGCCTTGTCTCGAAGCACGGTCTCCTTCAGACCTTGTCCCCCGGCTGCCGTCTTCCGCCAGTCGTCGTGGAACCTCTCCGGACTCATGTTGGGATCGAGATCCCAAACGTGCATCCCCTCCAATTCCTCGCGGGTGTATCCGAGCAGCCTGGAGTTGGCTTCGTTCACGTAGATGACGCGGCCTTCGGTATCGATCCACTGCACGAGGTCAGGGGCCCAGTCCACGGTGGTCTGGGTCACTCGAAGTGCTTCCTCCGCCTCTTTGCGCTCGGAGATATCCTCGAAGACGGTGAGGAAGTGATCCGATCCGAGACTTGCCACCCGGACGTCCAGCCACTTACCGGACCGGGGGGAACGTCGCTCCACCCTCTCGGGTCGACCGCTCGCGACCACCTGGGCGCACAATGCGAGTATGTCGGGGGCCCTCTCGTTGATGCCGGGGCTCACCTCGGTGATCCGTCTGCCTGTCGGGTCGGGAATAGCGAGGAGGTCCAAGAACGCCTGGTTGATATCCAAGAAGACCCAATCGCACGCGGCGCCATCGTGGTCGTAGACTAGGCGGCAGACTGCGTAAGCCTCCATGACGCCCGACAGTGGGACTGCATGGATGTTGACGACGCCGGGTGGGGTCTTGCTCTCGGGTGGGTGTTCGGCGGGATCGTTGCAGCCGGTTGCGGCAGGAGCATCTGGTGACTGCTCTTCCGGATGTGTTGCCGCTGTGTTGTCGTTGGCTTCGCCACGACCCTGGCCGGCCGAGAGAGCCATCTCCGCCATCCTTGTTCCCAGGTCCGATCCGGTCAGCGGCCGCCTTCGGGCGGCGCTTGCATGCATCTACCCGTTTGCCCATAGGGTTATTCTTCGTGGGTCGCCTTCGTTCCTTGTAATGACTCATCCGCTTCCTGGTTTGCCTCCTGCACCGTCGGGTTGTACCTTCATCCGATGAAGACCAGCATCGATGACTCACCTACCGGCGTCGTCACCAGACGCGATTCGGCGACCGCCGTCGTACTCGTGGTCGTCGTGGGACTGCTCATGCAGGCTGGTTCGGCCGTGGCCGTACTGGTGATCGACTCGGTGGGGGTGGTGGAGGCTCTGTGGCTCCGTACCGTGCTCGCCGCGGTCATTCTGGCGGCCGTACGCCCGCGTCTGGTACGGCTGCCGGCGAAGGGCGACCGGCTGCTCATGGTCGCCCTTGTCGTCAGCCTGGTGGCGATGAACCTCAGCTTCTACGAGGCGATCAGCAGGGCCCCGGTGGGGATCGTGGTAGCGGTGGAGTTCTTGGGGCCGCTCGGCGTGGCGATAGCCGGCTCGCGAAGATGGCTCGACGTGGTCTGGGTGGTGCTCGCGGCGGTGGGCATCGGCCTACTGGCACGTCCGAGCGGCGCCATCGGACCGGCGGGGCTGCTGTTCGCACTCTGCGCCGCCGCCTGCTGGGCCGCCTTCATCGTCATCGCCAAGCGTACGGTAAGCCGTATGGAACCGCTGCGCGTGACCGTTCTGATGCTTCTGGGAGCTTCGGTCGTCATCACACCCATATGGCTGGCGACAGGCATCAAGGTCACCGGCTACGGCCACGCCTTACTCCTTGGCCTGGTAGTCGCGGTGCTCTCGTCTGCGCTGCCCTACTTCCTAGAGCTTGTTGCTATCAAGCGCGTGCGGGC
>JAFGIH010000180.1 GCA_016929985.1 Thermoleophilia bacterium
ACGTCGGTCAGCGGCGCCCGGGTGAACTCGAACGAGACGGTCTGCTCCAGTCCCGCCTCGATCTCCTGCTCCCAGTCGGCCTTGGGTGCCGTGTCGGTCTCCGCCTTGGTGGAGACCACCTGGGACAGGCGGCTGGGGTACTTGGGCACGGTGAGGAGGGCGGTCTGGGGCACGGCATCGCGATCGATCTGGTCCATGATCGAGCGGATGGCGGCTTCTCCCACGGGGGAGTAAACACCGGTGGTGAACCGGTGCCCGGAGTCCGTCTCGCGCGGGAGCGCGGCCATCTCTCCCAGAAGCGCCTCGGCGCGGTCGCGCTGAGTGCCGTCGAACGGATCACCGCCGGAAGCGGGAGCTTTCGCGGCGGGCGTTCGGGTGACCGCCTGGGTCGTCACGTCGAGGGCGGCCATGGTGAGGGCCTCGACCTCCGCGGTCGCCTCCAGCTCCCTGGCGAGGGACAGTGCCCGGCGGGCGCCGGCCTCGGCTTCAGCGGTCCGGCCGTCGGCCAGGAGTAGCCGGGCCTGCACCACGAGTTGCTGCAGTTGCTCGACGGTCGCACCGGCGGCCGCGGGCGCTGTGTTGTCGGCGGAACCGGCCGGCAGCGACGTGGTGAGAAGCAACCCGGCCATGCATATGCCAGCACACAGGAGTCTCGCTTTGCTCAACGGTCCTCTCCTTTCGCGCCACAACGGTCGCCGGCCCCCGAAGAGGTCGGGGCGCCGGAGTCTGTCACGCGTCGGCTCTTACACACTTCGCATCGCTCTACACGACCGCGCTCCAGGCGCGGCCGCGGGGGGAAGAAGTCGCCCGACTTCGCCCCTCGGCGCGCGGCCGTCCTATCGGGTCTTGATGGGCAGGAGGAGGGCCTCGGAGGTCTTCCTCTGCGTATTGTATACGACCGCCTGGAAGCTGCCTTCCCACCAGGTGGTTTCGATCTCGATCATCTCCGAGGTCCCGTCCGGTCTCAACCGCGGCACCTTGCGAGCCACGCGCTGGAGCACGCGCACGGGCTGAATGTCCACCAGCACATAAGGCGTCGTGAAGTCTACGGTGACCCTCTCGCCGCCGATCGCGAATACCCTGTTGGGGTTGTGCCCGATCACCTGCCCCGGGCGCACGTTGAAGGGATGGGTGACCTGTTCGTCCTGAACCCACTTGGTCACTTCAAACATGACGAGGGACTGGTTGATCGTGGTCAGCGCGAGGCTCAAGTCGCTGCGCGTGGCCGCGGTGATCTCGTTGCTCGGCTTGGTGAGCTCGGTGCCGCTGCCGCTCTGGTACCGCGTGAGGACGCGATAGACGTAGCGGGAGGCGGGCGCGACCGTGGTGTCCTCGTACCGCTGACGGGTCGCCGCAGCGCCCGGCGCCGGATTGGGGATCTCCGTGAGCGCGGCGAAGGGGGCGTCCTCGGCGCGCCGCTCCAGCACCCAAGCGGCGACCGGGGCCGTCGTCGCCGTGTCGTCCACCCACTCGATCGTGGCCTTGCGGCGGTCGGCCTGGACCGACAGCAGCCGAGGCGGTTGGGCCACGGGGATCTTCATCGTCACCTTGATCTTGTAGGAGACGGTGTTGTTGTTCGCATCCAGGATCGTCACTGTGCCCATCCCTTGGACGGCGGGGTCGTTGACGGCGGCCGTGACGAGGACGCGCCCGTCGGGCCGGATGTCGGTGGTCAGGGTCAGGCGCGAATCGCCGTCCACGCGGTCGGCCGTGGCTTTCGTGGGCTTGCCCACCAGGATGGGGAGATGATCGTCGAGGAGCACGTTTTGGCCGGGCTTGATCTGGTACAGGTGCCGAATGGTCTGGCTCTTGGGCTTCTGGAAGGGATCGGTGGCAAGGGCCACCAGTTCGACGCTCTTGGGGCCGATCTCCACCACGTACTTCGCCTCATCGGTCTCGTCGTCCGGGGGAGTGAGCGGCAGGCCATTGAGCTTCTGCTCGAGGCTGCGCTGGTTCTTCTGCAGCATGTCCAGGTCGCCCGGCTCCACGCGCTGCAACGTCCAGAAGCCGTACGCGGCGCAGGCCACGACCAAGACGCCCACCACCACCTTCTCGCCGTGGTGCAGCAGGAACCCACTTCCCCTGGCATCTGCCATGGCTATCGCCCCTCTCTTGTGTTCTCAGTCAACTACTTGACCTTCAGGGGTCCGACGGTGGCGCGCACACCGTCGGCAATCGGGAACGGCTGCAGCCCAAAGGAGCCACTCAATCGCTTCCGTTCCTCCTGTGAGAGGCCGGACGAGAACTGCTTCTCGTAGTTCTCGAATTCCTTCTCACTGTGCAGCGAGATGACCAACTCCTCGCCTTGCGTCTTCGCCTGATCCAGTATGCGAAGCAACTCGGCGGCCAAGGCGGCAAGCCCCGTCTCCTGGGCGTCCGCCGCCCGAGTCTGGCGCTCCAGCCATTGCTGCACCTGCTCGCGGTCTCCAAGGGTGTCCGTACTGAAACGGACTTCCTGGAGGGCGAGCGTCGGGTCCAAGTAGTCGCAGCTCAGCGTGACGATCTCGGCCAGGGCGCTCTGCTCCGGCACGGCCGGGCCGCCCCCGAATCCCGCCGCGGAACTGCGGGTCTCTTCGCGCAGGACCTTGACCTTGGACACCCGGATCAGCAGGTCGGAGCGTTGGAGAGCGTCGATCAGACCGGCCAGTTCGGGGTACCGCATGCGCACCGTCAACTCGAACGACGGGCGGACGAAGAAGGGGTTCTCCTGCTTGGGGTTGCCGAGGAAGCGCAACTGCTGCACCTCCAGGATGCTCCCGCCGCTCAGCACCCGCGCCACGGTGTCCTGCACCCACAGCTGCTTCTGGTACAGCGCGACCTCCTCCGGGTTGGGGATGGCGGGCCCCCAATCGTGGAAGCCATACGCTGCGTGCGACACAATGATGCCCTTCTCCTTCATCAGGTCGATCAACTGCTGCGAGCGGCCGATGTAGGCCTCCTTGAACGCCAGGCCCGCCGGTGCGACGGGCGTGGTGCCTCCGTCCGGTCGGAGAAACGACTCGAGGTGGGTGTCGACCTTCAGCGCCCCCAGGATGCCGCGGCCGAAGTCTTCCTCGCGGTTCGCCCGGAGCTCGGCCGCGACCTCGAGCCATTCAGGGCGGGCCATCGACTGCTTGCCCAGGTCGGCCATCTTCTTGCTCAACTGGTTCACCTCACCCTGGAGGCGGGCGTTGGCCATGTCCCTGGGGAACACAAGGACAAAGTAGCAGATGATCAGCACGACCACCGCGCCGATGCAGACGAGCCAGAACGGGTTCTTCTTCAGGAACTCCAGCGCGTTCATCATGAGGATTCATCGCCTCCCTTGGCCGGCACAGCGGTGGTGTCCTGCGATGGCTCCACGGGCACGGGCTGGTCGAGTCTCATCGACCATGAGATGGTGAATATGGTCTTCTTCGCCGCCTCGACGATAGGAGCGGGCTCCGGGGTGGGCGTCGGGACAACGACGGGCTCGGTCGCCGGGCCCGGCGGCGGGGCCACGGCCATCGGGTCGGTGGGGATCAGCGGCGCAACGGGGGGCCGCGTCGTCGCGAGCGGCGCAGGGGCTCGCTCCGAGGACTCCCTGGTCTCGATCTCGCTCACGTCGACATTGTGAAAGCCGGGCACCCGCTCCAGGAACGGCAGCACGCGCTCGCGCACGAACCTCGTCGATTCCTCGGTCTCACCCGAGACGCTCACGTCCAGCTGGGTGATCTTCTTTGCCGCCTCTCGCTCCTTCCGACCCCTGGTGGTGGCGTCGAAGGGGTTGGGCCTGCCTTCCAGCATGGCCTCATACTCCGGCGCGGTGGTCTCGGTCGATCTGCTCTCGATCTTGGCGAGCCAGACGCGGCCTTGGAGGTCCCGTTGAGTGATGACGCCATTGATGCTGTTGAGGATATAGACCCACAGCCCCGAGTTGTCGGTGGCCTTTTGCACCTCGGCGCATCGCCGAGCCAGCCCGCTCATGTCGCTGGCCTTCGCGTACTGGGTGCGGAGCCCTTCTACATTGTCGTACTGCTTCTTGGCAGCGGCGTAGGTGGTGCTGAGGGCGGCAGACTTCTGCCCGCTCGCCCAGTACAGGAACCCGACGAGCAAGGCGATCACCGCAACCCCCACCAGGGCGAGCGGCTTTTTCCTCGCGATCGTCTTCTCCACCACCATCGACTGCGGGAGCATGCTGATGTTGATGTCGGCCACACCCAGCCCTTGCAGACCCAGGCCGACCGCCACGCAGTAGGCGGCGATGTTTTCAACGAACTCCGGGGCGGCGGCGGCGCCGGACACCCCCACCTGGCTGAATTCCGACAGCGCGGCGATCTCGACTCCGAGGTTCTGCTTCAGGAACTCCTTGACGCCGACGAGCTTCGACGTGCTCCCGGCGAGCAGCACGCGCTCGATGTTGGCGTTCTTGTCGATCTGGGTGCGGAAGTGGCTGATCGAGCGCTGCACTTCGGCCACCAGGCTCTCCAGGATCGGGCGGATCACCGTGAACAGTTTGTCCGCCTGCTGCGACTTGGCGCCCTGGCGCTTCAGCTCCTCGGCGTCTTCGTAGGAGATCTGAAACTTCTCCATCAACGCCTTCGTAATGGCCGAGCCGGAAACGCGGATCTCGCGGGTCCAGAAGCTGGCGCCATCCATGATGATCAGGTCGGTGCGGGCCGCTCCCAGGTCGAGCACCAGCGAGCACTGCTTGGTCCCCCGGTCGAAGCTCACGAAGTTGAGCAGCGCCAGCGAGGGGATCTGCACGATGTCGGGATCGAGCTTGCACTGGCCCAGGAGGGCGGCGAAGGCGTGGATGCGCTGGTTCTGAACGGCAAAGATGGCGACCTTGGTTTCCTCGTCGCCGCTGGCGCGGCCCAGAGGCTGGTAAGCCCAGGTCACCTCGTCGAGCGGAAAGGGGATCCGCTGGCGCGCCTCGTACTGCACGATCTCGTCGAGCCGCTTCGTCTCGACCGGCGGCAGCGGGATCACGCGGTTGAACGCCGGCTCCGGCATGGAGACCACGACGCGGCCGCTCACGCGGTTGCGTGCCAGAAACGTCTGGAGGGCGTCGCGCAGGCGCTGCTCCCGTTCGGCCGGCTCCTTGGTCTGGGGGGGGGCGCACTCGACCCGGTCGAAGGCGACGATGCGCACGTCGGCACCCGCCCGGACCATCTTGACGCCCTTGATGGAGTGCTCACCTACATCGATGCCCCAGGCGGTGCTCGCCATCGTTGCGCTCCTCACAGAGACGAATGGGTACCGGCCGCCGGCGGTGTCCAGCGCCACTCACCGCCTTGGGCGGAGTCGCGCTCGGCACCTGTGCCCGAACACCAGCCCACCGGGCCCGGGCAGAAATCGCAAACATTATAACGGCGGTCCCTGTGCTGTCAAGTTGATCACACCCGCTGGGCCCAGACCGTGTGCGGCGCGCGGCGCCACGCCCGTCAGAGGAGAGGATGCTGGCCGGCGGAACTGGACGCCGTCGGGCCGCTCAACGGCCCTCGCGCCCGGCCTCCCACCTTCACTGCAATGCGGAACTTGGACCTGCTCCTCCATCTCCCCCGGCGGATTATA
>JAFGIH010000018.1 GCA_016929985.1 Thermoleophilia bacterium
CAAGACCGATTCGCTGCTGAGAGCGGCTCTCAAGCGCGAGATCACCGACGCGACCATGTTCGTAGTGGCTCAGCGCATCAGCAGCATCATGCAGGCCGAACAGATCATCGTGCTCGACGAGGGCACTATCGTGGGGTTGGGTACCCACGAGGAGCTCATGCAGACCTGCGAGACCTACCAGGAGATCGTGTACTCGCAGTTGTCGGCGGAGGAAGCGGCATGAGCGCGCGGGGCGGGACCCAGAAGGCGGGAGGCGCGGGCGGCCTAGGGGGGCCTCGTCGCGGTCCGGGCGGTCGCCACACCCCCGGTCCCCCCGGATTGATCGGAACGGGCGAGAAGGCCAAGGACTTCAAGGGGGCCTTCAAGCGCCTCGTGCGGACGCTGCGGCCTGAGAACACGCTCATAACGGTCGTCATCGCGCTCACAGTCATCAGTGTGGCTTGTCAGATCGCGGCTCCCAAGATCATGGCAGCAGCCACCGACGATATCTTCGCGGGCGCCGTCAGCCGGGAGATCAACGCCGTCGCCGGAGACGGCTGGACCAGAGAGCAGGTGGTGGCTCAACTGGCGGCGTCGGGTGAGACCGATAGGGCCCAGATGCTCGAGGAGATGGATCTGCGGCCCGGCCAAGGCGTGGACTTCGCCGCGGTGAACAGGGTGCTCTTGATCGTGATAGCCATCTACCTGTTCAGCGCGCTCCTTGGGTGGCTGCAGGGATATCTCATGGCCGGCATCATTCAGCGCACCGTCTACAGGCTTCGGCACGACATCGACCGGAAGATCGCACGTCTGCCGCTCAGGTACTTCGACGGTCACGCCCGCGGCGATATCCTCAGCCGCCTGACCAACGACATAGACAACATCCAGCAGACTATGCAGCAGGTGCTGATGGAGATCGTCAGATCGATCCTCATTCTGATCGGGGTGCTCGCCATGATGTTCTGGATCAGCCCTCTGCTGGCGGCGATCTCCTTGATCGTCGTCCCGGTGTCGGCGTTCCTGGCCATGGTCATCGCGAAGCGTTCGCAGAAGCATTTCGCGCGCCAGTGGGAACGAACAGGCGATCTCAACGGTCATGTGGAGGAGATGTTCACGGGCCACAACATCGTGAAGATCTTCGGACGGCAAGAAGAGGCGATCGGCGTGTTCGACGAACAGAACGAGGGTCTCTTCACTGCGAGTTTCAAGGCGATGTTCATCTCGGGCATCATCATGCCGGCCACGATGTTCGTGTCCAACCTCAACTACGTGGCCGTCTGCGTGCTGGGAGGACTCAGGGTAGCCAGCGGCACCATGTCGCTGGGCGACGTGACCGCCTTCATCCAGTACGTCCAGCAGTTCGGCCAGCCCATCTCGCAAGTCGCGAGCGTGGCGAACGTCCTCCAGTCGTCGGTGGCCTCCGCGGAGCGGGTCTTCGAGGTGCTCGATGAGGAGGAAGAGTCGGCTGACCCCGTTCAGCCCACCGACCTCGAGGAGTCGGCGGGGCACATCGTGTTCAACGACGTGTCGTTCCGCTACGTGGCGGAGAAGCCGCTCATCGAAGGCCTCAATCTGGAAGTCAAGCCCGGACAGACGGTGGCCATCGTCGGACCGACCGGGGCGGGCAAGACCACTCTGGTCAACCTGCTCATGCGCTTCTACGAGATCGACGGGGGCGCCATCACCATCGACGGGGTCGACACGAAGGCCATGAGCCGCGACGGCCTACGCCGCCTCTTCGGCATGGTGCTGCAGGACACCTGGCTGTTCTCGGGCACGATCCGCGAGAACATCGCCTACGGCCGGGAAGACGCTACTCACGAAGAGGTCCGGGCGGCTGCGGAGGCCGCCCATGCCGACCACTTCGTCCGGGCTCTGCCCGAGGGCTACGACACCAAGATCGAAGACGACTCCACCAATGTATCCCAGGGAGAGCGTCAGCTGCTGACCATCGCCCGGGCGTTCCTGGCAGACCCGCAGATACTCATCCTGGACGAGGCGACGAGTTCGGTGGATACGCGCACCGAGGTGCTGATCCAGCGGGCCATGGCCCGGCTGCTCAAAGGGCGGACGAGCTTCGTGATAGCGCACCGGCTGTCGACCATCCGCGACGCCGACGTCATCCTGGTTATGAACGAAGGGGCCATCATCGAGCAGGGCACCCACCACGAGCTGCTGTGCCGGGGCGGTTTCTACTACGATCTCTATCACAGCCAGTTCTCGGAGGCGCTCGAAGAGGCCTGCTGACGCGCGGTGCCTGTGCCGTCGTTGAAACGCGAAGCCCCACCAGACCTGCCGGGTCTGGTGGGGCTTCGACTTGACGTCGCTTAGCCTAGTTTGCTGTTTGGCGCAGGCGCTCTGTCCGGGCGTGAACGGCAGCAGCGCACATCGCTCCTAGTTCCGTTCGAAGGTGACGTTGACCGCCTTGTTGGCGTTCATGATGAACGTGGCCGGGTTGTTGGTTGAGGCGATGCTTCCCCACCAGCGGACGAAATGCCAGCCGGGGTCCGGGTGGGCGGTGAGGGTCACCGTCTCGCCGTCATAGAGGGTGATCCTGCCTGGGTCGCGGGTGACGTAGCCCTCCCCGTAGATGTTGATCGTCAGGGTGCGGACGGCGAGCGCCACGAAGTGCGCGTAGACGGACTTGTTGGAGTCCATCACCAGCGACTTGGGGTTGGAGGTGCCGATGAGGTCTCCGCTCCAATAGGAGAACTTGTAGCCGAGGGCCGGGACCGCGGTGAGCGTCACCGTCTCGTCCTCGTAATACTGGCTCCTCGCCGGGTCGCGCTCGACGACACTGCTACCGCCTCCCACCTTGTAGAGCGAGAGCGTGTACCTGTCTAGTTCTCGGAAGTTCGCATTGATCGTCTTGTTGGAGTTCATCACCACCGTGGCGGGGTTGGAAGTCCCTATGTGGTCTCCGCTCCAGTAGGAGAACACGTAGCCGGCAGCCGGATTGGCTGTGAGGGTCACCGTCTCGCCGGCTGTGTAGGCGGTCTTTGAGGGGCTCCGGGTGACCGTGCTGCTGCCGCCGCCCACAATGTTGATGGTGAGCGTGTAGGTGGGCGCGGGTGCGAAGAAGGCGGTGATCGTCTTGTTCGCGTCCATCGTCAGACTGAGCGAGTTGGTGGTGCCGGTAGCGTCGCCACCCCAATGATGGAACACGTACCCGCTTGCAGGAGTGGCCGTGAGCGTGACCGTTTCACCGGCGGTATACGAGGCCTTGTTGGGGTTCTTGGCTACGGTGCCCTTTCCGGCGGGGGAGACCGCTACGGAAAGGGTGTAGGTCGGCGCCGGCGCGAAGAACGCCTCGATGCTCTTGTTCGCGTTCATGACCACCGTGAGCGGCTTGGTGGTGCCGGTGGCGTCGCCCCCCCAGTGATGGAAGGCATAGCCGGTGGCCGGTGTAGGCGTGAGCACGACCGTTTCACCCGCGTTGTAAGAGGCCTTGCTGGGGTTCTTGGCTACGGTGCCGTGACCTCCGGGGATGGTCACCGTGAGCGTATAGGTGGCGCCGCCGCTGGAGGCGAAGTTCGCCACGATGGTCTTGTTGGCGTCCATGGTCACGGTGAGCGGGTTGGTGTCTCCGCTCGCGTCTCCGCTCCAGCCGGAGAAGGTATATCCGGCCGCCGCGGTGGCTGTCAGCATCACCGTGGCGCCGGAGTTGTAGGCGCTGAGGTCAGGGCTGCGGGTGAGGGTGCCGCCGCCGGCCGGTGAGACCGAGGTGGCGAGGTTGAAGGTGGCGCCGGGCTCGGTGGTGCCCGTGGTGCCGGGGCTGGTGCCCAGCTTGACCAACAGGTTATGCAGCACCTGGGCTACCTCGGCCCGGGTCATGTTGCCCGAGGGACTCAGAGAGGCCAGGTCCAGTCCGTCCAAGAGGTCGTTGTATTCGGCCTTGGCCGCGTTGGCTCCGTGGGTAGGATCTCCTGCCCAGGCACCGTAGCCGGCCGGGGGAGTAGCCAGCAGACCCGACTGCAGGTCGTTGGCCGCCCTCACCAC
>JAFGIH010000181.1 GCA_016929985.1 Thermoleophilia bacterium
GCCGATGAACTTCAGGCGATCGTTGCTGCTATTGTCTCTCACGACGAGACGCCCGTCTGACGTCTGCATCACCATCTTCTCGTCCAGAGAGATAAGCGACCCCTCGATGTTCACCTGCCGTCCGTCGGGCAGAAGCACTTCGCGAAACGCCAGATCGAGCATGCCCGGTTGCCCGTCACCGGCTCGCTGCACGTCGGACACGATGCCCCTGATCTTCGTGTCGCGGGGAAACTCCGCATCCCCGTCTCGCGTGGAACGGACGGACACGGTGACCAAGTCTTCCTGGCGAGCCGTTGCCGAACTCAGTGCCTTGTCTAGCCTGACCGGGACCACAGTCCCCTGAGGTATGACCATGGTCTGCTCGCGCATGGCCGGCTTCGTCGCTGCTTCAGGCGCGACGACTGCATCTCGGCCGGTGGTGATGGACACCGTCTGTGTGGCCTCAAACCACTTGACGTCGGCCCCGAGCGCCTCGCTGATGAATCGCAGTGGGACCATCGTTGATCCGTTCAAGATCATGGCCGGGACATCAAGGAGTACGGTCTGTCCGTTCACGGTCGCGCGAGGGTCCCCAATACTGAGCTGCACATCAGTGGCACCCTTCATCGCGGTGATCGTGCGCGTGGGCGCGTACCAGTTCACCTGCGCCCCAAGGGACTCGAAGATGCCACGCAGCGGCACCATCGTTCTGCCGCTCGCTTGCATCGGCGGCACCCTGAAGGACAGCGGGCGCCCGTTCACCTCGACCTGGATCGCTGCCATGCCTGAAGTGATGGCAAGCAGCAGCACCGCAAACAACACTCCTGCTCTACTGAGATGGCGTATCATGGATCGTTTCCTCTCTCTCCGTCTTCCGTTCGTTCTTACGTTCGGGTACAACCGCCGCATCAGATGCCCTCCTAGTCCTTTCCCCGGACGAACGCGTCCGGTTCGTGGTCTGCACTCCCACGGGATGGAGGCTCGCGGGCGAACCCCGTAGCCTCAGGTTGTGTCCAGGCTGTCAGGCGCACCCGCTAGCTTGGGTCCGCCATCTCTCGGCTCCTCTGGCCAACGGCAGCGCTCAGATCGCGCGTCTCCCCTGTAAGAGGTTGACCACGATCACGATGAGGGCCACCACCAGCAGGATGTGGATGAGCCCTCCGCCGATGTGGAAAGCAAACCCTCCAAGCAGCCACAGAATCAGCAGAATCACAGCAACCGTCCACAGCATGCGATGTCTCCTTTCGTGATGCTCTGGCTTTGTTGCCAGCTGGTAGCCTCCGGCTCGCCGCTCGACTCAGGTGGTCATGGTGCCGTTCCCATCGGCGGCAACCGCCTCGGGGCTTCCGACCGCGCCCGCCCATCATGTGCTGGCTATTGCCCACTCTGGTCGGACGTTGCCGGAGCAGCCGGTGCACCAGGGGCGCCAGCCGCGCCAGAAGGCCCGGCTGCGCCAGCGGCCCCAGCCGCTCCAGCCGCCCCTTCTGTGCCGGCAGTCCCAGTCTCACCGGTAGCGCCAGTATTGCCGGTGGCTCCGGCCTCACCCGTGGCCCCGGTGTAACCGGTGGCGCCAACAGCACCTGGAGTTCCGGTCTGTCCTTGCTGTCCCTGGCTCGGCACCACTACTGTCGTCGCGGGCGCCTGTTGGCTCTGGCTCCTGGCCGGTCCCATGTATCCGAACCAGACGACCAGGGCAACAACTGCAACCACCACCACCATCATCATCATGAACCACATCGACATGTACCAAGCTTGTTGGGAAGCTATCTCGGACTCGCTACGGTAACTCATTTCTCTCTCCTTGCCGGAGCAGCCGCACCACGATCTGCGGCGTAGTCTGCTCCCCTCACGTACATCCTACGCTGGTGGCAGCCCCTTGCGGTATCGCTCTTTGGGCAGGTTCTTGGCTCTGTCGGTGAGCCGAGCGCGGGCTCCTCCAAGAGGGGGAGAAGCAGTTGCAGTTTCTGGGCGAGCGGTGGGGATTGCGATACAGCGCTGGTGCCGTGGAAGGGAAGCGACGCCTACTACAGCCGCAGAATCCCTGGTTGCCGGCGATGGTCACAGCCTGGGTGGGCCACCTCCTCTCTCACATCACACCAGGCATGCCCGAGGCCTTGGTAACAAGGCGCGAGAAGAAGGGGTTGTGGTGCACCGTCTCGCCCATAATCACGATCGGGTGAGTGCGCAAAGCCGCGAGGATGGCTTCGCCGGAGAGGCGGCGAGCGGGATACTGGCAGACGGCGACGACGGGCGCCGTCTCGATGTGCTGCGTCACCGCGAGCTCATAGTCCTCCCAGGTTGCCACGTCCAAGCGGTATTCGGGCAGCCAAGAGGCCTCGGCCGCGATGCGCATCGTGGGGTAACCTTGCCTCTGGCCATCCAGTAGGAGGGTCCGCCCCAGCGCCAGCGTTCGGTCGGGTTGGAAGAGCCCGTCATGGAGGTAGAACCCGATCTCGTCGATGATGACCAACTGACCGGATGCCTCCAGTGTGGGAAGGTCGGCCCCTATCCCAGCCAAGGCTTCCCGGAAGCGCTGGGCCGAGGCCGGCGAGGAAACCCAGACGCAGCGCTGAGCGGCATGTATGCCCTGGGACATGAACGGCAACATTACGGTCATCTGCTGGTCGTAGTCCTCATAGATGGTGCAGATGTGATCTCCCCAGGAGAAGCTAAAGTCTGCGCCTCCAAAGGCTGTAGGATCGACCATAACATTCAACCTCCCGTATGAGATGCGACCGGTGCCGCGGCACTGGCCCAGAAGCGACCCGACTGGACTGCCGGCTGCGTGTCGCCCGGGCTGGACCGCCTGCCGCTGCGCTACCCAGTGTGGGGTCGGGGACGGTGGTGCCGCGTCAGATGCCCCGTGTTGTTGCCGGCTGTCAGCGCCACCCGACCAGGCCGTTCAGTCCCATCACCGTTTCGGGTCCGCCGGTCAGGTCAACTCTCCACTTGCCATTCTCTTGGGCAAGGGTCAGCGGGAACTCAGACGACTGGGCCGATCCCCCCTGCTTGAGGGTCTGGGCGATCGTCACCGTGGCCCGGTCGCCGGTCACCTCAACCGCTATCGCCCGCCAGAAGAATTCCTTGGAATGTTCGGTTTGGGATCTTCTCTGGGCCAGCTTGGCCGCCCGCCTCAGGGGGGTCAGAAGCGGCTGCGTCGCGGCCGTACATAGCTCTTGCGTCCGGTCGATGTCTCCCGCGTAGGTTGCGCGCATAAAGGCCTTCGCCGTTGCTCTCGGTGAGCTAGGGGTGACCAGGTCCACGACTTGGTAGTACCAGGCCCCGGCTACGATCGCCGCCAGCACTGCCAGGAAGAACACCCAACCGGGGAGGCTTGTGGGCCGCTTGATCTTCACCGGAAGACGGCGCACCACCGATGACGGCCGCCACGCGGCGGTAGGAGGGACATACCGGGGAGTCGCGGAGGAACCAGAGGGCGGAGACGCAGGCTCCTTCCCTCC
>JAFGIH010000182.1 GCA_016929985.1 Thermoleophilia bacterium
CGGGCGGCGGCGGCGGCTCGAGCATGGGCCACCTGGCAGAAATACTCCACCCATCCGTCCAGGGCCCCGGTTTCGAGAGCCGCATGGGCAGGACACCAGAGGCAGAGGTTGATGATGGGGCAACGCCGACACGTGTCGAGGAACTCGGGGCTGGAGCTACGCATGCTGCGCACATGCGGGACCCATTCCTCCCACGCTTCCCTTAAGGTGCCTTCCCGCAGATCGTAGACTGTGTCCGGATGCCAAAGGGAGCTACACAGGCGGAACGTCCCGTCGTATCCAACCGCAAAACTGTTGAAGCCGGCTCCGCAGCCAAAGAGATGATCACTTGTCTCATTCTCGAACTCAGGGTTGATGAGATCCCCGTTCGTGCAGCCTTCCCGCAGGGATTTGAAGCGCCTCGGATCGGCTCGCTCAAGGGCGACTACCTCGGCGGCGCTGAGGCGTTCGGCCTTGATCTGTTCATTCCGTTCCGAATCGCGGTCGACACGTAGATGCAGCACAGGGTCGAAGCGGTAGTAGTCGTTGGTGCGGTCCCGGCAGAAGCGGGAAATCGCGGCGAACTCGTGCGCGTTGGAGCGTAGAGCCATGGCCTTGAGACGAACCTTGAGCCCTCCTTCCAGCAGACAGTCGAGGCCGTGCACGAACGCGCTCCACGAGCCCGGTCGCCTCGTGACGGCCTCATAGGTCTCACGGGTAGCGCCGTAGACCGTGGCCTCTATGTCTCGGGGCGGGTACTTCTTGAACAGGTCTACGATCGCGGGTGTCACTAGGCACGCATTGGTGAAGACGCTCACCAGCAGACCGAGCCGCTTCAGCCCCAGGTATATCTCAGCAAAGTCCTCCCTTAGCAGCGGCTCGCCACCTGTCAGAAGGCACCACATGGTTCCCATGTCGACCGCCTGCCGCGCGATATCGAGGAGCTCAGCGGTGCCGAGTTCGGCCGCCTTGGCGGTCAGGTCACCGGCCGGCAGGTTGATGTAGCAGTGCCGGCAGTCGTTGTTGCAGCGCGCGGTGATCTCGAGGTCGAAGGAAATGGGAGCGCGCTTTGCCGCGAGTCTCTCCCAGAGGGGGAGGTCCTGAATCTCCATTGCTAGGCCAGGACCTTGCACATCATGATTCGCCTCTTGCCACCCGGCCTGGTCTCGGCGCCCGCGTGCGCCGAGGGTTCTTCAACCGCCACCCGTTCGAATCCTAGCTTGTGATAGAGAGCGATCGCCGCATCGTTGTCGTCGAACACGAACAGGCACAACGCGTTTGCGCCGAGGGAGCGGGCCCTCTCGATGACCCGCAATGTCAGCATCTCGCCTAGACCCAAGCGACGATAGGGCACTCTCACCATGAGGGAGAACAGCCAGTACGCGCTCAACGGATGCTCTTGGTCCGGCCCACGAACGAGTTGTATGAAGCCTACAACCCTGTCTTGACGCTTCGCGACCCAGTTCGTGAGCACCTGATCCTTAGTCTCTCGCCATCTCGGCCTGACATTCGAGCGGAGCAAGTCGCGGTGCATCGCCCGGAGGTCACCTTCAGTGGCCTCAATGATATCGATGTGAGGAGCCACACACCGCCCGAACTGCCCGTATGTGGCGAACCCTTGCCCGCATCTGAGAACTCGCGACATGATGCGACGCGGCGCTCCCAGCGTGGTTTTGACCGCTGCGAGAGCCCCGTGTTTGCTGAGCCAGGCCAGGCCCGTCGCACAGAGTCCCTCGCCGAAACCCACATCACGGCCGTCCCGCTCGACTCGCACGATTCTCCCCAGGATGCCATCCGCGGCGACTACCCCGTCGCTCTCGCGACAGTTGTCGCCACGCAGGAGCCATCCATCGCCAGTACGACCCACGACACGATGCACGGTCAATCTCCCCGACTCGGGCGAAACAAAAGCGACCACTTCACCCACACGCGGCGCCACCTCACCAAGAGGATCGATGGTCACCACGTCTTCGTCGGCGATGAGCGGCAGCATGCTGAAACCGAGCACCCTTGTCCTGAACGGAAGGCCTCGCTCCATCGTCGCACGAAGCAACTCCAGCTGTCCGAGGTTGGAAAGAGAGAGTTCACCCCCCGGTGTTGTGTACCGCGTAGGGTCGACCATCGTCATCTGACGCTACACCTTGACCGCAAGAATCCCTTTGTCAATCATGGCCGCAGCGAAGCCAATGACATGTGCCTCCAGCTCTTCCCGGCCGGCATCGAACTCCAGGGCCAGATCATCCACCAAGTCGCCGAGCGTCCGCACCCCATCCAGTTTCTCCCAGATGGCCTGGGCGGTATCGTTGAGTGTGTACAACTCGTCGTCGGCGTCGCCAATACCGGCGGTGAGCGGCACTATCACAATGGTGTCATCGATCTTGCGAGACACTACGTCTTGCGAGGGCAGACACACGGTGTTGAGCCCGACCAGAGGATCCACGGATGACTGTCCTCCCTTTACGCGCCATCTGCTAGGGCGCTGCTCATCGACGACCACAAGCACTTTTACCAATAGTCTACCCGCAACGACTCACCGCTACTCGGGCCGCCGGGAAGCCGAGCGCTGATCAGGAGAAGTTGTGACTGTTGC
>JAFGIH010000183.1 GCA_016929985.1 Thermoleophilia bacterium
CTGGGGACCGTTGCGGGTGACATCCATGACATCGGCAAGAACATGTTCGGCTCTTCTCTCAGAGCCTACGGTTTCACGGTGATCGATCTTGGTGTGGATGTATCTCCGCAGACGTTCCTGGCGGAGGTCGACCGGCACCGTCCGGATGTCGTCGGGCTTTCTGGGCTGATCGCGCGCGCCTTCGAGAGCATGAAGGCTACGGTACAACTCCTCAAGGACAACGAGGCGGAGCTCGGGTACCGGCCCCCTATCGTGATCGGTGGAGCGATCATCGACAGCCGGATATGCCAGTTCTGCGGCGCAGACTCGTGGAGCACTGACGCCATCGAAGGGGTGCACATCTGCGAGCGCCTCGTTGCGTCTCGAGCCGCCCAAGGCGCGTAGCCGGCTGCCGCCTACAGACCCAGGCTCCTCGCGATGACCAGCCTGATGACCTCCGACGTCCCCTCGCCGATCTCCAGCAACTTGGCGTCGCGCAGGTAGCGGCCCACGGGGAACTCGTTGATGTAACCGTAGCCGCCGTGGATCTGGATGGCCTCCAGCGCCGCCTTGGTCGACATCTCGGAGCCGAAGAGCTTGGCGTAGTTGGCCTCTTTGGAGTATGGCTGCCCCGTGTCTTTGAGCCACGCGGCCTTGAGGTACATGGTGCGCGCCAGCTCGATGTTCATGGCCATGTCGGCCAACTTGAACTGTATGGCCTGGAACTTGCCGATGGGCTGGCCGAACTGGCAACGCTCCTTGGCGTACTTGAGAGCGGCGTCCAGGCAGGCCTGGGCGATGCCGACCCCCATGGCGCCGATGGCGATGCGTCCCCCGTCCAAGACGATGAGGAACTGCTTGTAGCCCTGGCCCCGCACGCCCACGAGGTTCTTCTCGGGCACTCTCACGTTGTCGAAGAACAGCTCGGTGGTGTTGGAACCGCGGAGGCCCAGTTTCTCGTATCCGGCCCTGACGGTGAACCCCGGCGTCCCCGTGGGCACGATGATGTCGCTGATGCCGCGCGTGCCCTTGTCTTTGTCGGTGACCGCGGTGATGGTGACGAACTTGGCGTAACTGGCGTTGGTGATGAAGCACTTCGAGCCGTTGATGACCCACTCGCCGTTGTCCAGTACCGCGGTGGTCTTGGTGCCGCCGGCGTCGGACCCGGCCTCGGGCTCGGTGAGGCCGAAGGAGCCGATGCTCTCCCCGCTGCAGAGCTGGGGCAGATACTGCCTCTTCTGTTCCTCGGTGCCGAAGTAGTTGATGGGCATGCAACCCAGAGAGATGTGCGCCTCGTAGGTAAGACCCGTCGATCCGCAGGCGCGGGTGATCTCCTCCAGAGCCAGGAGGTAGCTGGTGTAGTCGGCTCCCGATCCCCCGTACTCCTCGGCGATGGGCAGGCCCATCAGGCCGAGATCGGCCATCTGGCGCAGTATGTCAGCGGGGAACTCCCCGGTGCGGTCGATGTCGGCGGCCTTGGGTGCGATCTCGCGCTGGGCGAAATCCCTGGCCGTGTCCCTGATGAGTTGTTGGTCGTCGGTCAGCTTGAAGTCCACTTTGGCTCCCGTCCGTCTCTGAAGGCCCTACTAGTTACAGCCGGTCTTGTCGCGAGGGATGAGTACCTCGCCCCTGCCGGTGATGACAGTCGTCCCATCCTGGTTCGTCCACACCGTGCTCACGACCACTCGGCGCTTGTCCTCAATCTTCTCGATGACCTCCGAGACCACCATGATGCTGTCGCCGATGTGAACCGGGGCCACGAAGGCCACCTCTTGCGACACGTGCACGGCCCCCTCGCCCAGCAGCGACGACAGCGTCTGCGTGACCATAGAGGCCACGAGCAGCCCGTGCGCTATGCGGCCCTGCCAGCGGGTCTGCTTGGCGTACTGTTCGTCGACGTGGATGGGGTTGAAATCGCCCGTGATGCCGCAGAATGCGAAGATGTCGGCTTCGCCGACGGTCTTGCGGAAGACGCTCTTGTCGCCCACCTGGATGTCTTCATAACTCCGCTTCGTGTGCATTCGTGCCCTCCCGCAAGACAAAACAGCCCCGAAAGTGCCGCAGGCGAAGTAGAATACCCCGCACAGACGATTCGACAAAGTGGGAACGACGGCATGATCGAGATACGGTGGCACGGCAGAGGCGGGCAGGGCGCCATCACCGCGGCGAAGATATTCGCCACGGCGGCGTTCAAATCCGGCTACACCGGGGTGGTCATGGCCCCGACCTTCGGCACCGAACGGCGCGGCGCGCCGGTCTTCACCTCGCTCAAGCTGTCCCGTGACAAGATCTACGACATCTCCCCCATCGAGACCCCCGACATCGTGGTGGTGCTCGACCATCTGCTGCTGACCGAGGTAGACGTGGCCGCGGGCCTGAAACCCGGCGGCCTCATCGTGCTCAACACCCCGCAGCCGCTCACGGCCTACGACTTCGGCGACGCCCGGCTGGCCGGCGCCGACGTGACGGCTCTGTCGGTGGAGGCGGGGCTCCCGCAAGGCCGCGTGAACTCCGGCATCATCGGAGCGCTCTGCCGGGCCTTCGACACGGTGCCCTTCGACCTGGTGCTGGCGGAGATCGAGGCGGAGTTCCAGACCAAGAAGCCGCAGGCCAAC
>JAFGIH010000019.1 GCA_016929985.1 Thermoleophilia bacterium
AGGGATTCGAACCCTCGGTACCCGGTTGTACGAGTACACACGCTTTCCAAGCGTGCACCTTCGGCCTCTCGGTCATCTCTCCTCTGGTTGTCGTTTTATCCGGAGAGAGTGGGATTCGAACCCACGGTACCACGTTAGTGGTACAACGGTTTTCGAGACCGCCCGATTCGACCGCTCTCGCATCTCTCCAGGTTTCGTGTGCCCAAGTGGACTCGAACCACCGGCCTTGAGATCCGCAATCTCACGCTCTATCCATCTGAGCTATGGGCACGCACGGCGGAGAGGGTGGGATTCGAACCCACGGTACCCTTTTGTGAGAGTACAACTCCTTAGCAGGGAGCCCGATTCGACCACTCTCGCACCTCTCCGGGACCTTGGCCGCGGACGCCGCGGCTCCGACCTTCAATAACCGGAGAGAGTGGGATTCGAACCCACGGTGGAGCGTTTGCCCCACAGCGGTTTTCAAGACCGCCTCCTTAGACCGCTCGGACACCTCTCCCGGAAGGCAGATCTACTATAATTGTCGTCCCCTGGAATGTCAACGTACACCCGGCGTGGGTGAACTCAGGTGCACCGCCCTTTGCGGCTACTTGGGCTTCTCGCCTCTGGCAGCCAGCAGCTCGAGCATGCGCTCGAGGTCATCGGAGCTGTAGTAGCTGATTTCGATCTTGCCTCTCGTCGTGGTGCCGCGGATATCGACCTTTGTTCCGAGACCGTCGATCAGGCGCTGCCGCACTTCCTCGAGCGACGGCTCCAGGGAGCGACGCGGCCGCCGTCGCTGCTCGCTGGATTCGGTGGGTCCCCTCCTCCCGGATCGCAGCTCCTGGGCCTGCATCTCGGCCTCGCGCACCGACAGCCCCTTGTCCATCGTCCGATCGAAGAGGATCTGCTGATCCGCCGGGTTCACCAGCGAGAGGATCGCCCGCGCGTGGCCCGGCGTGATATCGCCCTTGTCCAGCGCCTCGAGCATCGGCTCGGGCAGCTTGAGGAGCCTGAGGCTGTTGGCCACCGTCGAGCGGTCTTTTCCCACCCGCCTGGCCACCTGCTCCTGGCTCAGCTCTACCGCCTGCATCAGCTTGCGGTAGCCCTGCGCCTCCTCGACAGGAGTGAGATTCTCGCGCTGGATGTTCTCGATGAGGGCGATCTCGATCTTCTCGACCATCGAAAAACGCCGCACGAGAACCGGGACATCCTTGAGGCCCGCCGCTTTTGCGGCCCGCAGGCGGCGCTCGCCCGCGATGACCGTATAGGTGCCGTCGTCGTCGGCCTCGACGAGGAGCGGCTGGATGATTCCCTTTTCGCGGATCGAGTCGGCAAGCTCCTTGAGACCCTCGTCGGGAAAGCGGGTTCGCGGCTGGTAAGGGTTCGGCTTGAGCTGCTTGACCGGAAGTGTCGTGGCCTCACTCGCGTCGGGCACATCGAGCTCTTTGAAGAGAGCACCGATGCCCTTGCCGAGCACCTTTTTAGACATGGGCAAGAACCTCGTCGGCCAGGCTTTCGTAGCTCTTGGCGCCCACGCACTCCCGATCGTACTGGTTGAGCGGCTTCGAGAACGAAGGCGCCTCACTGATGCGGACGTTGCGCGGGATGATCGTGCGGAACACACGGTCCTTGAAGTAGCCGGTCACTTCCTGCACGACCTCGTGGGCCAGCTTGGTCCTGCGGTCGTACATCGTAAACAGGATCCCTCCGATCTCGAGCTCGGGGTTGAGGCTTTTCTGCACCTGGTTGATGGTCTTGAGCAGGAGCGTAAGCCCTTCGAGGGCGAAGTATTCGCACTGCAGGGGGATGAGCACATAGCGCGCCGCCACCAACCCGTTGAGGGTCAGCACTCCCAGCGACGGTGGGCAGTCGATGAACACGTAGTCATAGCTCTCCTGCGCCTGGGCGAGCGCTCCTTTGAGAAAGTACTCGCGTCGCTCGGCGTCGACCAACTCTACCGTCGCCCCGGTCAGGTTGATGCTCGAGGGCATGACGAACAGGTTCTCGACCGTGGTCTTCTGCACCACCTCACGGATACCCGACTGTCCCGTGATCAGCTCGTAGACCCCGGGCTTTGCCGTGTCGGCCCCGACGGCGCTTGACATGTTGGACTGGGGGTCGAAGTCCACCAGCAACACCCTCTGGCCCTTTTCGGCGAGGTACGCCCCGAGATTGACCGCCGTGGTCGTCTTGCCGACCCCGCCCTTCTGGTTTGCCACAACGTAGATCTTGCCCAACGGATACTCTTTCACACCCTCAGGTCGGGCATCATACAGGGAAAGCCCGCAGGGTTCAACGAGGCATCTGCGCGGACTGCGCGGGGCTCTCATAGACTGACCGGTTATGCCGGCGGGAGCCACCGATCACGTTTCACGGGAAACTTGACGGTGAAACAACAGCCCTGTATGCTTCAACGTGATGAGCACGCTCTCTTCCTTTGACGAGGGGTTCCTTCTGGGCATCCTTGCAGGAGAAGGCCACTTTGGCGGCGACGGCAAACAACCGCAGGTGACGTTACGGATGCATGTACGCCATGAGAGACTATTTGCCTGGATCCTCGAGAAACTACCCGACACGAAACTCTACGGTCCGTACCAGCACGGCGGCCGCAACTACTACCAGTGGATGGCCCGCGGAGACGCGCTTCGCAAGAGCCTGCTTCCGATTCTCTTGAGCCACCTGTCCATGCTGGATGACCACGTGCGGCAGCGCATAGAAGACATGATCCGGGACTACAGGCTGTCCGGCTGACTAACCTCTCCGTCAGGCTCTGCCTCGTTCGCCGCTCTGGCGATCCCGACCACCGCATCCGGCGGCTCGAGATTGACGACCCGCACACCGGTGGCGCTGCGCCCGTGGACCGGAATGTCGGTCATCTTCATCTTGACCAGGTTACCCTGCGACGTCGTGCAGACCAGGTCGTCGCCCTCGCCTACCGAGAGCACGCCAACGACCTCTCCGCTCTTTTCGTTGACCCCGTAGCAGATCTGGCCGCGCGTGCCGCGCCCGTGGGGGCTGAACTCCGACCAGTCGGTACGCTTGCCGTAGCCTTTGGCCGAGACCAGGAGAATCTGTGCCGATTCCTTGAGGGTCAGCACTCCGGTCAGCTCGTCCTCTTTCGAGAGACGAATTCCTGTCACTCCGCGGGTTGCCCGGCCCATGGCGCGGACCGAGTCCTCGTGAAAGCGCAGCGCCTTGCCGCCCCGAGTCACCAGCAGGAGCTCGTCGCTGCCCTGCGTGAGCTTGGCGGCTACGACCTTGTCCCCTGAATCGAGATTGATCGCGATGATGCCCCGCGTGCGGGCGTTGACGAACTGCGACGTGGCCACCTTTTTGACGACACCACGGGCCGTTGCCAGGAGCACATTGGTCTCCTCGGAAAAGGCCTTGAGCGACAGGACCGTGGCGATCTCCTCGTCGTGGGAGATGGCCAGCAGTGCCTTGATCGACTGGCCCCGGGCAAAGCGTGAGCCCTCGGGGATTTCGTACGCCTTGAGCCAGTAGGACTTGCCGGCGTTGCTCACGAAAAGGATGTAGTCGTGGGTGGACGCCACAAAGAACTGCTCGACAAAGTCCTCGTCATTCA
>JAFGIH010000184.1 GCA_016929985.1 Thermoleophilia bacterium
ACCTCGGTGCCGGTCAGGGCGATGCCGGCCTCCAACGTCTCCTCGATGAAGTAGTCGTGGAAGGCCTTCTTGTTCTGGGCGATGAGCTTGGTGCCGGTGGGTTTCATGGTCTGGCGATTATAGCCGACGCCGAGTGCGGAGCCCCGGTTACTTGAGCCGTATTGGAGAACGCCCGATACAGTATCCGCGTGGTACGAGACCGGGAAACGGGGGGATCTCATGGAACGGCGGTCGCGGCGGGGTCCGCGCACCAGGATGACGTGCTTCACCGCGACGGTGCTCATGTGCGCCGTCGGGATGGTGACGATTCTGTCCGGGTGCGGGCACGGCACGGAGAGCAGCAACGTCACCCTGCCTCAAACACAGACGACCGCCGTTGAAGTCGCCACCACCGGAGCCTGGGCGTCGAGTCTCTCGGAGGCTCCCCCGACCACGGACTTGGTCGACGAGCCCGGCCCCCGCCCCAACGCCGGCACGCCGCCCGCGCAGTGGGGCCAGTCCATGGTCCACAGCCCCGCGACCGGCCGTGCCATCCTCTTCGGAGGCATCGGCCTAGATGACCTCCCCCTGAACGATACCTGGGCGTATGATCCCGCCGCCAACACGTGGACCGGTCTCGATCCCGGCGGCACCGTGCCACCCGGCGGCTACGGCTCTGTCATCGTCTACGACCCGGTCGGCACGAGGGTGATCTTCTGGGTCTCGGATGGGAGCGACGGGCAGAGCGAGATGTCTCCCGGCGGCACCTGGTCGTACGACCCTGTGGCCAACGCATGGGAGCGGCTTGCCACTTCGGGCGACCTCCCCGACTCGCGCGTCTACTGCTCTGTGGCCTACGACCCAATCGCCGCCAGGGTCATCCTCTTCGGTGGGTTCAGACAGGACGAATCCACTCTCGACGACACGTGGGCCTACGACCCGGCCGCTAACTCCTGGACGCAGCTCGACCCCGCGGGCGATCTGCCTCAAGCGCGCGCCGGCCACTGCATGGCTTGCGACCCCGTCGGTCGGAAGATGGTCGTGTTCGGCGGTTATGGTCTGGAAAAGAACTCCAACGACGCTTGGGCGTATGACCCTGCCGCCAACACCTGGACCGAGCTGCATCCTGAGGGCGACACTCCCATCCCACGTTACGGTCACACCATGGTCTACGAGCCCGTTGGGAGGAGGATGATCCTCTTCGGAGGGTTTGACGATGGCCAAGGTCTACCGCTTAACGACACCTGGGCCTATGATCCGGCCGCCAATTCCTGGACGCAGCTCGATCCCGCGGGCGATCTGCCCGAAGCACGCGTGGCCCACTCCATGGTGTACGACCCAGTCGGCCGGAGGATGGTCCTGTTCGGCGGCATGGGTCCCGGCGATTGCCTCGATGACACCTGGGCGTACGATCCGGCTGCGAACACGTGGACCAGATTGTCGAACTCCGCAGCGCCTTCCACACTCCATTCGGGAGGGGCAGCCGTTGGCTCTGCCGAGGACGCAATAGCCAAGTCGCTCATCCGCATCGCGATGAGCTTGATCGAGTCGGCCTTCGTCGATCTGCAGACGTTCGACCCCACCGTCATGACCACGGATGTGCTGGCCTCCATCGAGTCCTCGATCACGTGGATCGTATCGGGCGGCACCGTCGCGGTTACCGCGCCGACGGCCAGAGCGGTCGCGGACGCGGTCGAGTACTCGGGGACGGCCGCCACCTACACGATGGGCACAGTGTCGGACTCAGGGACGACCTTCGGCGTGGCGGTCGACACAAGGCCGGGCGGCGGCAACACCTACTACATCGATGGAGTGGCCCAAGCCTGGTAGGAGAGACGTCCTGGCCGACTTCTTCGCCGGTGACCCGGAAGCGTTCGAGGCCTTTCAACGGGCGAGTTCCCTTGCCATCAACGCGGTCGTAGTCGGCGAGTTGCTCGCGGGATTCTCGGGGAGCAGCCGTTCGGGTGAGAACAGGCGCCTGCTCGCCCGCTTCATGGCCAACCCCAGAGTCGACGTGCTCCTCACCGGGCCCGACACCGCCCCTGCCGTAGAGCGGTCCGGCGACCGTCCGTTACCCCATCAGGTCAATGATCAGTCTGCCCTCTTCGACACGCCAACCGTACGTCTCCAGAGGTCTCTCAGCCGGTCCTCCAGCGACGGTCCTATCCGGCCTGAAGTCGCTCTGCCCAGAGGCACATGTGAACAGCCCCGGCGAGGAGCCATCGAGTGTTCCGACATAGCCTCTCCAGCAGAGCAGGGCCGGGAAGGCCGGGGCGCGAGGGGTGGGGTTGGAGTTGCCCCGCCCGTCACCCGACGGGCGGGGCCGGCTGTTCCACGTACCAGTGGTCCTGTCTACGCCACGGCCTTGGCGTCGACGAGGCGTTTGAGCCGCACGGAGAGTTCCTGCAGCTGCCTCACTTCCTGCTCGACCTGACGCGTACCCGCGACCGACTGGGTCATGGCCTGGGTGATGCTGTCGATGGCCTGGCTTATCTGTTCCATGCCGGCCAGCTGCTGACGGCTGGACGCAGAAATCTGCACCGCGGCCTCGGCTGCCTCGTTGGCGGTCGCGGCCACTCCCTGAGCGGCCTCGCCCGTCTCCACAGACTGCTGTCTGGCGGCCTCGATGGCCTGCTGGCTCTGCCCGGCCGCCTCCACTGCGCGGCTGCCCGCCTTCTGAATCTCGCCGAGGATCATCCGCACTTGAGTGACGGCTTGCTTGGACTGCTCCGCCAGGCTCTTGACTTCCTGCGCCACCACGGTGAAGCCCTTGCCGTGCTCCCCGGCCTTGGCGGCCTCGATGGAGGCGTTGACAGAGAGCAGGTTCGATTGCTCGGCGATGTCGTTCACGGTACTGATGATGTCTCCCACCGCCTCCGTCTGCTCGCTCAGGCGCCTGATGGTTTCGGCAACCACGGTCATCTCCGCCTGCATCCGCTCGATGCCGCCAACGGTCCCGTCCACCGCGCCCCGTCCGGCATCCGCAAGCTCCGCTAGACCCTGCGAGCTATCGGCGACCTGTGTCGCCTTCTCGTGTGCAAGCTGGGCCGTCTGCTTGACCTCTTCGACGGTGGCGGTGGTCTCAGTGGTCGAGGTTGCCGTCTGCGCGGCCCCTGCCGCCACCTGGGCGGCAACCGCCAACAGCTCGCTTGCTGTGCTGCTGAGGCTGGTCGTGGCGTCCCGCAACTGCCGGGCGATACTCCGGCTGATGAAGACACTGAGCACCACAGCCAAGGCCACGCCGACACACCCTACGACGAGCAGCACCACCAGCATGGTAGTGGAGAGGCCGTCCATGCGCTCGTGCTCGGCCGCTTCGAGGGCCTCTTCCTTGTCGAGGTAGGCGGTCGCCGCGGCGTGGATGCCCTGCGCCGTCGGGATGACCTCCGCAGCCACCTTAGCCCACGCAGCTTCCCCATCCGTGGCAGCCAGCGCGATGGAATCGTCGATGGCCTTGTAGTACTGATCCAGGGAGGTTCTCACGGCCGCGATCACGGTCCGTTGTTCCTGGTCTCCCCCGTCCAGCGACTCCGCAGTGTCGAGGACCTGCTTGGTCGAGTTGTAGATCTCATCCACCTTCGCTTTGAGATCCGCACTCATCGCCGGAATGCCGATGGCGGACAGGCCATAGGCCCCCATCCTCGACTCGCCCTCGATAATCTGATGCGCAGCCGTCAACTGCGCCGTCGTGTTACCGGTGTATTCCTCGAAACCAGACTGGAAGTAGAGCACCGCGCCTAGGCCCACCCCCAGCAGCGCGAGCCCGAACACGACCAGACCCGCGTAGCCCAATACGATTCGTCGCACAACAGTCATTTATGACTCCCTCGTGATGCACCATTCCGACCCCCTATCTCTACGAGCCGGCCCCAATGAACACGTTCTCCGAGGTGCTCGCTACCCTCGCTACCTCGACTCCCGGCTCGACGACTCGGTAAGTACCTGCCTTGCTTGGGCTCTGTTCTTGGTTCCAGGCAGCTTCCGTCCACACGCGGAATACGAAGGCGCTGAGCGCACGCGTGATCCCATCACGCCTGCTGGAATCCCGGCGCAGAACCGCCGGTTTGAAGCTGCGCGCCGCCTCGTCGGCGGCGCACCATCCGTGAGTATCGGCACAATGGCTTTCCGGCTTTAGGGCCGCCGGACACCAGGGCGTCCTCGTTTCCGCCGGTGAAACGCCGTCCCCACGCATGGCCTGCTCCCTGGGCCTACGACCCGGCTGCCAACGTGTGGACGATGTTGGCCAACCCCGCAATGCGATGATCGCGATCGACTCCGCTTTCGCGGGCCTGAGGTAGTCGTCGATATAGTGTTCGCGGCGGAGGCGTCCCAGCGGGCGCGGTGTCTGAGAGACTCTGCCGCTAGCCCGATCTCCCGGCCCCCTACTGCCTGCTCCACCTCAGGCGGATTCTCGGTCGGAAAACGACAACCGCACCGGGCCTTGACTAATGACCAGCGGTCATTATACTACTGACCAGTAGTCACTAATGGAGGAACGATGCACAGACGTCCGGAGCGCCCTCATAGACGGCCCGAACGGTGCGCCGCGCGGCGACGACTGAAGCCGGAGGTCCGCCGTGCTGAACTGATACAGGCCGCGCTCGGCGTGTTGCACAGCCACGACCCCTCCGAGGTGAAGGTGGAGGACGTCACCAAGGCCGCGGGGGCCGCGAAAGGGACTTTCTACGTCTACTTCTCCTCGTGGAACGAGTTCCTCGTTGCGGTGCGCGACCACGTGCTGAGCGAGCAGACCTCTGAGTTGATGGACAGGTTCGCCGACGTAGGGACGGCCGAGCAGTGGTGGACCGCGGTGGAAGAGGAGTGTGAAAGCTTCGTAGATTTCCATCTCAAGCTGGGCAATATCCACAAGGCCGTCTTCCATGGTCCACCGGGGGAATATCCCCTGAACGTGGAGCACTCCCCCGGGCGCATCATCTCCCGGCTGCTACGTCAGGGGATGGCCTTGGGGGCCTGCAGGGAGATGGACGCCGAGCTCGCCGCGCCCCTCGTGTTCGCGCTCCTTCACGAGACTACCGACGGAGTGGTCAAATCCGGAGCCCGGGAGGAGAGGATAGAGACGCTGCTCTG
>JAFGIH010000185.1 GCA_016929985.1 Thermoleophilia bacterium
GACCTGGGTGACCTCGTTCTTGTCGCCCACGCGGACGCTCACGTAGCGCCGCAGACCCGGCGCAGCCTCCTCGCGCTCGAATATGACCGCCCAGCTGGTGATCTTGGTGTCGGATCCGGTCTCACTTGAACCTACACCCACCTTGGGTTCGGAATAGTCCTCATCCCATAATGCGTGCATCACCAAGAAGTCCCGGGCCGCCTCGGCCGCCGCCTCCTGCGAGCCGAGGCTCGCGCCGTTGGGGGAAAGGTCTTCGCCGGGACCAAACCAAAGATAGTGACCGGTTGAGGCGGGTTTAGGCATCAGGTCCAGCCCGGTGTCGGGCAGGGCTTCCGAGGTGATCCTCTGAGCGGGGATGCTCTCCGGAAACTGGGGGAGAGAAAGCCCGTGAGCGAGTGTGACGGTCTCAGGGATGAGGTAATTGGGGGTGTCCAGAAACTCGTTGTGATAGGGATGAAGGACCCTCACGTACTCGCCGGATGCTTCGACCGAACGGTCTTCCACGTACCTTCGCAGCTGAGCGATGACCTCCGCGTTCCGGGCCTTGAACTCTGCCACGGTGGCGGCCTGCTCGGAACCAGGCACAAGGGTGCTGAGCAGTGCCGGGATCCTGAGCAGTACCGGGATCCCGCTGTCCTGCTGTTCGTCGATGCGGTCCGCGTATTCCAACACGTAGGGAACAGCCGGGGCCCCGAGCTTGACGATCTCCTCGCCTTGAATCCAGAACGAGGGATCACGTTCTAGGATCTCGTCTACGAGCGTCGGCATCCGCTTCAAGTACTGATTCCAGCGCGCCCAGAAGGCGCGTGAATCCGCCCAGGCGAATTCCTCCACCTGTTTCAGGTCGCAACGGGTGATCGACTCTATGGCGGCGCAGACCAGGTAGTCACCAAGACCGGCGGTGTCGGTGGTTGCCAGGTGCCGGTCGAGCCCCGGTAGAGCGTCGTAGCCCATTGCGACTATCTCGTCGAACGCGGGGTTGTCCTCCAGGTAGTCGTAGGGGTTGGAGCTTGCGTAGCGCACGTCACCGGCCGGGTACGGCGTGGGCAGAGCCACTATCAACTCTTGGAGACGGTCGTCGAGCGCATCGGCGCCCGAGCCAGGCTGCATCGGTTCGTCGGCGCCCGAGCCGGGCTGCATCGGCTGATCGGTGATCACCAGCACCTGCTCGTCCTGGCGCAGGTACTGGACAAGCGCGTTCACACCGAACCCCAGGGCGACCAGGACGACCACGACCGCCGCGCCCAGAGCGAGGAGGTGGCGGGTCCTGGTCGGGCCCGAGCGCCGGACTGTCGGCGGCCGCCGCCCGACGCTCTTGCGACTGACGCTTTCCCTCTGGCCGGCCGAGCCCGGCGCCGGACTCGACTTGTCGGCATCCTTGCCATGCAGGCTCTCCCAGACGCCGTTCTCCTCCACGTCGGGCGCCAGACGATGGAGGGCGTTTCTCAGTTCTTGGTCACTCATGCCTTGGTCACTCATGCTTCTGCTCATTGATCCACCTCGAGTCTCTTGCGCAGTGTCTCCCGCGCTCGATGGAGATGCTGGTTCACCGCTCCTTCCGTGACGCTCATCGCCTCGGCCACCTCAGCGACGGAGAGGTCGGCGAAGTAGAAGAGGACCACGGCGGTACGTTGCTTGAGGGGCAGTCGACCGAGCTCATCCTTGAGGGCAAGATCCGTCGCTTGGATTCCCTGGGGCGTCTCGTCTCGTTGAGACTGGAGACGGAGAAGGGCCCCAGCCCCGCGGGCAAGAGACCGGCGCCTGTTGGAGAGCCGGTTGAGCGCCACACGCCGGATCCAGGCTGCAGGGTCGTCATACGTGCTGATCCGGTCCCAGTTCTGTTCCAGTTGCAGGAAGGCATCGCCTACCGCGTCGGCGGCCGCTTCTCTGTCGCCGCCGGATATGAGAGCGAGCGACCGGACCAGTGTGCGGTAGTGGGCCCGGAACAGTGACTCGGGGGAGGAGGCATCCGCGGCAGATGCCGCACCGAGTGCGCGCGACACTCCCGTGCCGCCGATGGCATCCAGTCCGAGTTGCTCCATGCCGCGATCCCGTCTCTCGTTATTCATCAGGGGCGTCCCTCTCTTGTAACACACCGCGGAGGGTCTCCAGCTTGACACAGGGGACAGGGACTCGTCCTCCGGTCGAGCGACTCTGCTACATGGACAGGCGGTCCGGGCTCTGGGTAAGAATGATCGTGTCCTTTGGGGCGCCGTAAGGCGCCTTTCTTCGCAGGAGAATCGAGGAGATGGTATAGAGATCCTTCTCCGAGATGCCGGCCATCTTCGTGAGCTGCCGCAGCAGGCTGGTCTTGAGCTCGAGCTAGTTTGCGTCCCTAGACCGATCTCATACGGCGACTTCCACGATCCGATCGCCTTTGCCGGTGCTGACTATGCCTGGGTGCAGCAACCAGGCATAGCCGGGACTTCAGCCCAGAAACCGCCCTCTTCCGTCTCGTGGACCACTATCATCAGCTTCATGTCCCTCCTGTCGGCGGCCCGATCCTGATGGCCGGAGCATACCTTCTTCACCTGGGGGCAAGACGTTCACCCGCGGTCAGCGCATCATGATCGA
>JAFGIH010000186.1 GCA_016929985.1 Thermoleophilia bacterium
GCGATCATCTTCATCAACGCCGGCATCGGCATCGTCCAAGAGATGCGGGCCAAGATCGCCCTCGACCGCCTCTCGGTGCTGACCGCGCCCGCGGCCAAGGTCATCCGCGACGGCGAAGACACCGAGGTCCCGGTCGCCGAGGTGGTGCTGGGTGACGTCCTGAGGGTCTCGGCCGGTGACCAGATAGTGGCCGATGGCGACCTTCTCGTGTCGCGCAGCCTGGAGGTCGACGAATCCCTGCTCACGGGAGAATCGGTGCCGGTGATCAAGGAGGTCGGCAACCGCCTGCTGTCGGGCAGCTTCGTCGTGGCGGGGAGCGGCCTGTTCATGACCACGGCTGTCGGCGCCGACGCCTACGCGCAGCGGCTGACGGGGGAAGGCAAGCGCTACGTGCGCCTGCGCTCCGACCTCGTGACGGGAATCAACGGGATATTGAAGGTCATCGGCATCGGGATCATCCCGGTGGGGGCCTTCTTCGTGTGGGCACAGTTCCGCATGGGCGCTAGCCTGGAGGAGGGCGTCACCAGCACGGTCGCGGCGTTGGTGGCCATGATCCCGCAAGGGCTGGTGCTGTTGACCAGCATCGCATTTGCCGTGTCGGCCGTGACGCTGGCGCGGCGGAAGGTCCTCACCCGCGAGTTGCCTGCAGTGGAGGGGCTGGCGCGGGTGGACGTACTCTGCATAGACAAGACGGGCACGATCACGGAGCCGCATCCGGCGTTCGAGCGCTTCGAGCCGCTCGACGGCGCGGCCGACGGCAGTAGCGGCTCGTCGGGCGCGGATCCCGGACCGGACGCCGATCCCGGGCGAGACGCACTCGCGCTGCAGGTCCTCGGGACCATTGCCGCTAACGCGCCTGGCCGCAACTCCACGCTCGACGCCATCGGCGAGGCGATACCAGCGCCACTCGAGTGGACCGTTGAGGACACGGTGCCCTTCTCTTCCGCCCGCAAGTGGAGCGCGATCCGCATCGTCGATCGCGGCTCCTGGGTGCTCGGGGCGCCGGAGATCGTCGCGGGCGACAAACCTGAATTCGCCGATGCCCGCGCTGTCGCGGCCGATCTCGCCGACGACGGTCTGCGGGTGCTGCTTCTCTCTCACTCCCAGACGCCGCTGGCCGGCGAGACACTGCCCGAAGGGTTGGCGCCGGTGGGGCTGGTCATCCTGAGCGAGCGCATCCGCTCCGATGCTCCCCAGACCCTCGCTTACTTCCAGGAGCAGGGCGTGGAGATAAAGGTCATCTCCGGGGACAACCCGGCGACGGTGGCCACCATCGCCGCCAAGGCGGGCGTCCCCGGTGCCGAGAAGGCCGTCGACGCGCGGACGCTCCCGGAGGGCGACGCGCTCGCCGATCTCATGGAGACCACCACCGTCTTCGGACGCGTCAACCCCGACCAGAAGTTGGCCATGGTCCAAGCGCTGCAGAGCCGCGGCCATACCGTGGCCATGACCGGCGACGGAGTCAACGACGTGCTCGCCCTCAAGCAGGCCGACATGGGCATCGCCATGGGCACCGGCACCGCAGCGGCTCAGGCCGTCTCACAGTTGGTTCTGGTCGACTCCCGCTTTTCTACTCTGCCTGGAGTGGTCAAGGAAGGCCGGCGGGTGACGGCCAACATCGAGCGGGTGTCGAAGACCTTCACGACCAAGAGCGTGTGGGCCGCCATCCTCGCGATCGTCATTGCCATCGCGGGAGTCACATACCCCATTCTGCCGCGGCATCTCACTATCATCGACGGGCTGTGCATCGGCATCCCCGGTTTCTTCCTGGCGCTGGCGCCCAACCCGCGCCGCTTCATACCCGGCTTCGTGTTCCGCATGGCCCGGTTCGTCATCCCCACGGGGATCCTGGCGGCCATCACCATGTTCGGCTCTTACTGGTTGCTCACAGAGGTCGGGGCGACGGTCCCCGAGGCGCAGACCATGGAGACCATTATCTTCTGCGTCATCGGCTGGCGCGTGATCGCCGCCATAGAGCGGCCCATCCGGGGATGGCGGCTGTGGCTGGTGCTCGCGATGGTGGTGCTGCTGATCGGCGCCTTCGCCATCCCCTTCACCCGCGAGTTCTTCGCCCTCGACCTGCCAAGCGGGAACCCGATCTGGGTGACTGTCGGGGCCTGCGTGTTCGCCTGGTTCTTCGTCGGACTGGGCTGGCGCATCGGCAGGCGGCTGCCGTTCTGGCGCGAGGCGGCGGCCAGGGGTGAGGAGGTCTACGCCCCGCAGGATGTCGTGTAGGGAGCCGGATCGACCCAGGGACCGTCCGTCCCGGTGAGCCGCCCTGACTCAGAGGGACCCCAGGTACCCGGCTCGTACATGAAGAGGGGCGTAGCGTCATCCAGCACCGGCTCCACGATCCTCCAGCCGGCTTCGACGCTCTCCTGCCGGGCGAAGAGTTCCGGGTTACCCTGCATGGCATCCGAGAAGAGCCGCTGATAGACCGGATTGTCCTCGGCAACGCACGAGGCGAGAGTCAGTTCCACGTTCTGACCCACCATCTGCTCGCCGGGTAGCTTGACCCGGATGCCGACGCCGATGGCGATGTCCGGCCCGATGCGTATGCGCACGTAGCTCGAGCCGGCGGGGGCGCCCTCCCCGAACATGTCGCGCGGAGGCCGTTTGAGTTCCACCAGGATCTCGGTGGACTTGAGAGGCAGCGCCTTGCCGGCCCGGATGTATACGGGCACGCCCGACCAGCGCCAGCTGTCGATGAAGAGCTTGACTGCGACGTACGTCTCCACAGTCGAGTCGGGAGACACACCGGGCGCCGACCGGTACCCCTGATACTGTCCTCTCACGACGTCGCCCGGCTCCAACGGCCGCACGTGCTCAAGCAGCCTCACCGTCTCGTCGCGGAAGGCGTCGACGCTTCCGCCACCCGGTGGATCCATCGCCACCGCGGCGAGCAATTGCAGCAGGTGGTTCTGGACGACGTCGCGGATGGCGCCGGCCTCCTCGTAGAAGGGGCCCCGGTTCCTGACCCCGTCGTCCTCAGCCATGGTGATCTGGATGCGGTGCACGTGTTCGCGGTTCCAGATGGGTTCGAGCAACGGGTTGGCAAAGCGGGTGTAGGTGATGTTCTGCACCGGCTCCTTGCCAAGGAAGTGGTCGATGCGGAAGATGGCCTCCTCGGGGAAGCGGCTGCGCAACGTCCGGTTGAGCTCCTGCGCTGAGGCGAGGTCCCGCCCGAAGGGCTTCTCGATGACAACGCGGGCATCCTTGGCGCAGCCCGAGGCCGTGAGGGCGTCGGTCACCACGGGAAAGACGCTCGGGGGCACGGCCATATAGAGGAGCGGCCGTTTTGCCCCGCCCAACGCCTCACGCAGGCGGGTGTACGTATCGACGGCTCCATAGTCGCCCGACACGTAGCGCAGACGGGCGGCCAACTTCTCGAAGGCGGCAGCGTCGAAGTGACCGCGCTTCTCGAGACTGTCTTTCGCGCGGGCGGCCAATTGCTCGTCGGTCCACGCAGATCGCGCCACCCCCACCAGAGGCACATCGAGGGCCATGTCGCGGACGAGCCCTTGGAGTGCCGGGAAGACCTCCTTGTGGACCAGATCGCCGGTGGCCCCGAAGAAGACAAAAGCATCTGAGCGTGGGGCTTCCATCAGCCGGCCCTATCTTCTGTCGGGCCGAAGAGAAGCGTTGCAGCCTCCTGGTCGAGCAACCAATGCAGCGTTCCCATCGCGGGGCATATCAGTCGTGCGGGCAAGTCCATCGGATCGCCGTGCCCTCCGAGCACCTGCCTCACCGCCGCCGCCTTGGCGGCGCCGCTCACCAGGAACGCCACCGCGGCGGCCGTGTTGATGAAGGCCGCCGTCAGAGTCATCCTGGATATGTCCTCTTCGCCGCCGCCGGCAGCGCCGGTGGGTACCGGCATCACCCACCGCTCCTCGTCTTGCAGCAACGGCGAACGCGGGAACAACGACGCCGTGTGTCCATCTTCGCCGAGCCCCAGCAGCACCAGATCGAGACCTTTGAAAGTGCGCAGCAGGCTTTCGTACTGAACGGCGGTTCCACCCACTCCACACCCCATGGGGTGGATCTGGTCCGGGGGGATGGGGACGTGGTCCAGCAGAGCCTCCCGAGCCATCCGTTCGTTGCTCCGAGGGTCCGACGGGTCCACGCAACGTTCGTCGGTCCAGAAGATATAGGTGCTTTCCCAGGGCATGAGATTCACGAACGGAGGGCCCGCCAGGCGCTCGTACGTGCGCCTCGGCGTCGCTCCGCCTGCCAAGGCGATGGCGAACCGGCCTCGCGCATCCACCGAGCGGCAGGCCTCTTGGGTGATCAGCCGGGCCGCGGCCAGGGCCAGTTTCTCGGGACCAGGGTGGATGTAGACCGCCGCCATCTACAGGCCCGTTTCGTTCGCGAGCCAGTCGGTGTGGAACCAACCCTCTACGTCGATGCGCTGATACTCGTGAGCGCCGAAGTGGTCACGCTGGGCTTGGATGAGGTTGAGTGGGAGCCACTCCGACCGATAGCCGTCCAGATACCCGAGCGCCGCCATGAAGCCAGGCACCGGTATGCGCGCCGCGACACCCGTCTCCACGGTGCGCGCCAAGTCTGGGCGGCGCCCGGAAACCATCGCGGCGAGCTCGCGGTCGAGCAGGAGGTTCGGCAGGTCCGGGCGCCGCTGAAAGGCCGCCTTGATGTCACGGAGCAGACCCGCCCTGATTATGCAGCCGCCGCGCCAGATAGAGGCTACGTCTTCCAGAGTCAGGTCGTAGCCAAGCTTGACCGAGGCAGTCTGGAGAACCGAGAAGCCCTGCGCGTAGGTAAGCACCATGCCCGCGTAGAGAGCGCCCCGGACATGCTCGACAGTCAACTGGCCGGCGGAGGTCCCGGAAGGGTCCGGACCGAGAACGGCCTGCACGGCACGCCGCTGCCCGGCGAGGGCGGAGAGGCTCCGCATCGCGACGGCGGCGTCGATGCCGGGAGCCGGCACCTGCAGCGCCATGGCACTCTGCGAGGTCCACACGCCTGTGCCGAGCTGACCGGCTTCGCCTCGGATCATGTCGACCACGTAGCCACCGGTCTTGGCGTCTCTCCGCCTGAGGATCTCAGCCGTTATCTCGACCAGGTACGACTCTAACTCGGCTTCATTCCAGCTCTCGTACACGGCGGCCATCTCTTCGCCATGGAGACCGAGCGCCTGCCTCATGAGGGCGTACGACTCGGCTATCAGCTGCATGAAGCCGTACTCGATGCCGTTGTGGACCATCTTGGTGTAGTGACCGGCAGCGCCCTTCCCCAAGTACTTCACGCACGGCTCACCGTCGGCGCGAGCGGCGATGGCCTCCAAGACCCCACGGACAGACTCATACGCCTCCGCGGGCCCGCCCGGCATCAGACTGGGTCCATTCCTGGCCCCCCGTTCTCCGCCCGAGATCCCCACTCCCAGATAGTGGATGCCTGCGGCCGCGAGAGCTCCCGCGCGGCGCTCGGTGTCGGCGTAGTGGGAGTTGCCGCCGTCCATGAGGATGTCTCCGGGCTCAAGCGATCCCTGTAAGGAGTCGATCACGCTATCCACCGGGGGCCCAGCCTTCACCATCATGAGGATCCGACGCGGCCGGGCCAGCGCCCCCACGAACTCCTCCGGCGAGTAGCAGGGCTGGACGTGTTGCCCTGGTTCGAGCGCGGACGCGAACTCACGCGTCACAGAGGCGGTGCGGTTGAAGGCGGCCACGCGAAAACCATGGTCGGCGATGTTGAGAACGAGGTTGCGCCCCATGACCGCCAAGCCGACGACCCCGATGTCACTACTGCGAGTGCTCATGCCTGCGTCCTCCCCGAGGAGCAGACGTTCGAAACGGCGAGCGGGCGCGGTTCAGAGCTGAGATGCCGCGTCTACCCCAGATTCTGCGGATTCAGGCCTTCCAGCTCCGGCAGCACGAACAGCCCATCCTTACGCACCAGCACGTCGTCGAAGTAGATCTCGCCACCACCCCACTTGGGAGTCTGGATGAGCACCAGGTCCCAGTGGATGGCCGAC
>JAFGIH010000187.1 GCA_016929985.1 Thermoleophilia bacterium
CCCCCCGTCCCAGCTTGGAGCGGATCTCGTACGGGCCGAGAGTGCGGGACACATGCGCCTCCGAGGTCATTATGGGAGGTGAAAGGATAGCCCCGCCGAGCCGGTACGTCCAGACTCAGCGACCGCCCCGCCCATCACGGGTAGAAGGCCCGGGCAGCCTCGAAGAGAAGAGGACAGCTCTCCGCCGCTCTGTAGATCTGGTCGGGCCTCCCGCTCTCCCTCGCCCACAGATGATATGCGGCGATGCACTCGTACGCACCGTTCAGAGAGCCCAGCATGGGCAGATACTCGTCGAGGCCCTTGTTGAAGTTCTCCACCATCCCCCAGGGCGGGAACAAGCGGCGCGCCCTCATCGCTTCGAGCACGCCGTATACCGCTGAGGGATCGTACTCGAGCGCCCCCGACATGAGCATGTAGTGGGGATGGATGAGCCCTAGCTTGCCCGGACTCTTGGTGCCATTGGTCACATAGCCGGTGCCTGGCAGACCTTCGCCGGCGGACAGCCCGTAGAAGCCGCAGTCCGCCGCGGCCGAGCCTTTCCACTTGCTGCGCACATAGGCCTTCTGTTCCGCCAGGAGTTCGCGGCGGGCGTCGAGCCAATTCACTCCTGTGATCGCGTCGGGCTCGTTGAACGAGAAGTCCGGATAGAAGAGACTCTGGATCTCGGCGATGTAGCCCACACCGTCGCGCACTCTCCCCGAGCGGTCCATCTTCAGCCGGGCCTCCTCGCCCATCACCATGCGCTCCAGCAACAAGACCAGCGCCGTCTCACCCCCCCAGTCCCGCCAGGAAGCGTCCACCGGCGTCCGCCCGTCGTCCTCCAGACCGTGGAGCACGTACCCGTCGGCATCGCGGAGGTCATCGAACCGGATCTCGCGGACGGCCTTGGTCAGTCCGGCGAGCGTCTTCCCGTCCCACAGCATCTGAGCCGCCAGGAACATACTGTGGTAGTAGATACTGGTGTCGAGGGTGCCATATTCGGTGCCCTCTCGGATCTTGTACTGCCCCCCGGCCCTATGCACGAAGCAGGGCAGCAGCCCCTTGGCCCTGGGGATCTTCGAGACCGTGGCAAAGATCTTCCCGAGGATGCGCTCCGCGACCGCGGGCTTGACCAGGCCCATCTTGGCCGCGGCCGATGTCGCGAGACAGAAGAGGCCACTGACGGGCACGGAGTCGCACGTGCCTGCCGGCCAGTGCGCGCGATCACGCACCAAGCCGGCGCCGGGCTCCCAGCAGCGGGCGAGCTTGGCGTAGGACTGCAGGAAGACCTGCTGGGCGAACGGCATGTGCTCAGGCATCTCGATGCACAGACGGACGTAGTCGACACACAGGTGCGCCCCCGGTTCGGCCACCCAGTTCAGGAACTTCACTCTGCGCAGGTCATCCGGCGACCAGGAGAAGGTCAGCTCCTCCCAGCGGTCGTGGGTCAAGAGGTCCTTGGTCGCCCACCAGAGGATCCGTCCATCGGGCGACCGGAGCTCGAGCTTGAGAGAGCCCTCTCCCTTGACGCCCACGGTCATCCCCACGCAGACAGGCTGGAAGTCGTCGCGCACGTTGGGGTAACACTTGGTGAAGTCGAGCCAGCGGTCTTTCTCCTGCGCAAGCCCGTCCAGGCTGTGCCACATGCCGGCCTGGTCGACTGGTCCCAGATCGACACAGACGTGCCCCTGCTTCCACGACACCTGGCCGGCCGCCGGCCCCAGGGGCCCGTAGTCGGTACCCAGGTGCGTGCAGAAGTGGAAGGGGTTGGAATAGTCCTGGAAGGACATCGCGTATTCGTGCACCGGCTGTACGACCATAGTGCCTCCTGCGGGCCACATAGGCGTCTATGGCAACATTCGCCCGGCGTAGCAGAGTCTCCTTCCCCGGACGCGTACTCTGCGCTACAGTTCGAGGACCGCTATGGAGAGAACATGACCAAAGGCTACGCGCTCATAACCGGGGCTTGTTCCGGTATCGGACTGGAGATCGCGCGCGAGCTGGCTCGCCGGGGATACCCACTGCTGATGGTGAGCAACCATGAAGCCGAGCTCACGGCGGCCGCCGAGGAGCTGGCCGCCGAATACGGCGTGGACGCCCAGACCATCGAGATGGACCTCGCGCGCCCCGAGGCCGCGCGAGAGCTCCACGAGACGGTGGCCGACCTGGGAGTCGAGGTGGAGATCCTTGTCAGCAACGCGGGCATCTTCTTCTTCGGCGAGGTCGTCGACGCCGACCCCGCCCGCGCCGCGATCATGATGCAACTCCACGTGGTGACCCCCTCGCTTCTCGCCCATTTCTTCGGCCACGACATGGCCGCCAGGGGGTCGGGGCACATCGTCTTCGTTTCGAGCATCTCCGCTTGGCGGGACTTCCCCGGCATCGCCTACTACAGCAGCTCCAAACGGTTCTTGCGCAGCTTCGCCTCGGCGTTGCGCGAAGAGCTGCGCGACCGGGGTGTGAGCGTGACGTGTGTGGCGCCGGGTGCGGTAGCCACCAACCTCTATCAAGACACCAAGATCCCCGTGCAGGTGGCCGTCAAGTACGGCGTGATGAAGGACCCCTCGGGAGTGGCGCGGGCCGCGGTGCAGGGGATGTCTCGCGGCAGAGCCGTGGTCGTGCCCGGGCTCTCGGCCAAGGCCATGGCGCTGGGCATGACCGTCATGCCTAGGTGGATGATCAGGCTGATCCACAGACGCAAGCCCTTCGCCCGCATCGAGAGCCTTGCCCGAGAGGAGTGCCCGAACCAGGGACAGGCCTAGAAGACCACGACAATGGCGCGGAAGTCGTTCACGTTGTTGAAGGTCGGCCCTGTGACGACGGTATCGCCCAGCCTCTCGAAGAAGGCGCGGGAGTCGTTGTCGCGGAGCAGACGGCGGGCGTCCAGGCCTGTGACGGCGGCTCGTCTGAGCGTGTCCGACCGGGCGACGGCGCCCGCGGCCCCGGCCACCCCATCGACCCCATCGGTATCGCACGCGAGAGCCGCGTAGCGGACGTCCTCTCCGAGCGCGAGGACAAGGG
>JAFGIH010000188.1 GCA_016929985.1 Thermoleophilia bacterium
CTGGTGGAGGTGCTAGACCAATTCAAGTCGTTGGGCGACATGCGTGCCACCAACCCCGAGTACCTGCGACGCTGTGCCGTCTGCCGGCTCAAGGGCTTCTGCGAGCAGTGCCCGGCCAAGTCGTGGACCGAGCACGGTACTCTTGAAACCCCGGTCGAGTATCTCTGTGAGGTCGCGCATGCGCAAGCGCGGTTCCTGGGGTGGCTCTCGGAGGGCGAAATCGCCTGGAAAACTAAAGGTTCTTGAGATGGGGCCGAATAATAGAGATAGGTATAGATATGTAGCCCGACGATTCTGGTTCTGTCTGGGCACAGGGAGAGTGGAGAGGCAGAGATACACGGCGCATGAGTGTACAGAAGTCAAAGTGGCGCAGGCCTGAACTGGTTGTCCTCGTGCGCGGCAGGCCTGAGGAGGATGTCTTGGCGGCCTGTAAGCACACAAGCGGTAACGGCCGCGAAGGGGAAGGCTGTATACGTGTGAAGAGCAATGGAACTGTTTCTCAGTGCGCTAACGTGAACAGGTCCTAACGGCCGATTCCTCGAAGTCTGCGAGTATGACGTTCTTCACCTGGGTAGAATGGTCGTTGTACCAGCCTTCGCGGCCATCCTGTCACCGTTTCCCGCACGTCGCGGCCAGAGAGGACATATCTGCGTGCACCTGCAAACTGGGCTAGAAACTGTTTGTACCCCGTCATTGGACGTCGTCTCTCGTGAGATCGAAGGCGACATCATCATCGTCCCGTTGATAGCCGGAATAGGCGACGCGGACGACGAGTTGTACACGCTCAACGAGACAGGCAAGGCGATCTGGCAAAGGTTGGATGGCATGCGCACCCTCAGGGATGTGGTGGCTGAGCTGGCATTGGAGTTCGATGCCGATCAGGCGCAGCTGGAGACCGATGTGTGCGGTTTCGCGGCCGCCATGGTGGACAAGGGCATTCTTTCAGTCAAGACCTAGGTCGTCATGACGAACGTCGACCTCGCGCGGTATGTTTCATCCGGAGGTGAGTTGCCGCTATCCAATCTGGGGCAACTGGAACTGCTTCGCGGGATGATGGAACGGGGGTTGCCGCTCAGGACCAGAGTCCTTGGTTTCAGCATGATGCCCTCCATTCGTGACGGCGATTTCCTTACCATTGCTCCTATCGGCGACCTTGAACCGCGCATGGGCGAAGTCGTCGCGTTTGTCCCCGCAGGCACCGAGAGGCTTATCCTTCATCGCGTTGTGGGCCGTCAAGAATCGGGTTGGCTCGTGCGAGGCGACAACTGCAGCGAGAGTGACGGTCTGATAGCGCGGGAAGAGATTCTTGGCAAAGTCGTCCGCGTCGAACGTGAGGGCTGTGATGTGGGGTATGGCCTTGGCCGGGGAGGGCCCGCAGTGGCCTGGCTCAGCAGGGCAGGGATGTTGAGAGCGTTGCGCGGCGCAAGCCGGCTGCCGCTACGAGCTGCCTCGTGCCTCTTGCGCGACGCGCAGGGGCTGGGGTTGTACCGGGCGATCGGGCGGCGGATCGCTCCTTGCGTGGAGATCGTGGAAGCCAGCGCCGAGGACCTTCGTGCGCTACGGAGAGATCTGCATTTCCTCCACATACCTGCCCGGCAGCAATCGGACGGTGTCTCGCTGCAGCACACCAACGATTGGGTCGTCAAACGTCAGGGCAAGGTCGTGGGTTTTGCGCAGCTCCTTCAGACAGATGACGCTGATTCTCCCTGCAAGGGTCACTGGCTCTTTTCGCTAGTGGTCAAGACCCGCTTTCGCGGCCTCGGCATGGGCGAGGCGCTGACCCTCCGGGTGATAGAGGAAGCTCGTTCAGTAGGCGCCCCCGCCCTCTTGCTGGCTGCTTACGAAGACAACCGGGCCGCTATCACCCTCTACAGCAAGCTGGGATTCCAGCACTCGGTCGTCGATGCACTTGAGCCCCAATTCGAAGCCGAAAAGCGACTCCATGGGAGAAGACGCATCGTGATGCGAAAGGACCTGATCTAGCGTGGAGATTCAGGACTTTCCGCTGTGGGACAAGCTGGCCGCTAAGCGCGCTCCCGTGTCGTTCGATCTCGAGATCACGGCCCGCTGCAACAACGACTGTCGGCATTGTTACATAAACCTTCCGGCGGGCGACAGAGCGGCGAAGCGGACCGAACTCAGTGCCGCGGAGTTCCTTGATATCGCCAGGCAGGCAGTTGAGATGGGTGCGGTGTGGTGTCTGGTCACGGGTGGTGAGCCGCTACTGCGAGATGACTTCGCCGAGATCTATCTAGGACTCAAGCGTCTCGGTCTACTTGTCAGCGTATTCACCAACGCGTGTCTGGTCACCCCCGCTCACGTAGAGCTCTTCAGGACATATCCTCCGCGCGATCTCGAAGTGACCGTCTATGGGGCGACTCAGCAGACCTACGAAGCAGTCACGAGGCAGGCGGGCTCTTGGACGGCTTTCATGCGAGGCCTCGATCTGCTCCTGGACGGTGGCCTCAAGGTTCGTTTCAAAGCCATGGCGCTCCGCTCCAACGCCCACGAGTTCGCAGAGATCTCCCGCTTCTGCCGGGAACGGACGACCGACTTTTTCCGTTTTGACCCGGTGCTGCACCTACGGTTCGATGGCGACCCGGTTCGTAACTCGGAGATCAAGGCGGAGCGGTTGAGCCCCGAGGACGTGGTCGCGCTCGAGCAGGCCGACGAGAAGCGTTTCGGTGCTCTGCGGCGTGGTTGTGACGCTGGAGATCTTATCGTGCCGGAGTTCAGGGACAACGAGGGCGACCACGTCTTTCAGTGTGGCGCCGGTAACGGGAGCTTCAGCGTTGGCTACGATGGCACATTCCGTCTCTGCAGCTCTCTCTGGCATCCGGGCACTACCTACGACCTTCGTGGCGGCACCCTGCGCGAGGCCTGGGAGGACTGGGTTCCGCGAGTACGCGACATGCGGAGCACGAACTCGGAGTTCCTTCAGAGATGCCGTAACTGCGACATCTTCAATCTCTGCCTATGGTGTCCCGCCCACGCAGCTCTGGAAACGGGAGCTCTGGATGATTGGGTGGAGTACTTCTGCGAGGTCGCCCACGCACGGGCGGCAGCGCTGCAGAACGCGGGTGGCGACAGTGCGGCGAATGGCTGCGTCGTCTAGCCCCAGCCCGGCCGCAGTTCGACTACCTCTTCGAGTGGGTAGAAGGCGCTGTAGTAAACTAGCGCGAACGCCCGCGCAGAGTCGGGCAAGAGCGGCAGGTGGCAATGGTTGACAACGATAGCGAACCACAGGCGACCATCGGCCTGGAAGATTACCTGAGGATCGCCTGGGAGCGGGCCTGGATCATCATTCTCGCAATCCTTGTGGTGGTTGGGATCGCGCTCTACGTGTCGCTTACGACCACACCCATGTATAGCTCCGCGGCCAGCCTTGTCTACCAGAAGAACGACATGGATACCGTAGTATCCGGCTATGGTCTCTACAACTACGACTACGACAGGGACCGGACGATCGCCACCGCCGTCGCCGCGATCGGGAGCAGCCAGACGCTGGCCGAAGCTGTCAAAGCGCAGTTGGCGTCGCCGGATCCGGCGGATAAGTACTTGGGGATGGTGAGTGCGGGCGCCACGGAGGGCAGCGACGTGGTCAGCGTCCAGGCCGTCAGTACCGATCCCCGCGAAGCGGCCGTGGTGGCCAACGCCTATGCGGATCAATTCATTATCTTCAGGCAGAATGCCGACCGGGCAACGGTCGCGGCGGCTCGCGATGTTGTCAAGCAGCAGCTCGATGCGCTCACTGCCGACGAGCTAGAGGGCGGCTATGGCCTCTTGTTACAGGACAAGTACGAGACTCTGCGCATTCTGGAGTCAATGCAGGACGGTCGCTTCTCGCTTCTGAGACGAGCGAGTGTGCCCAACGACCCTTACACTCCCCAGACCACGCGGAACGCGGTTCTGGCCCTTGTGGTCGGGCTCGTGCTCGGCGCGGGCATCGCCATCCTGATCGAGTATCTGGACAAGCGCGTCAAAGACGAGAAGACACTGGAGCGTGTTACGGGTCTGCCGGTGTTGGCGTCTGTTCCTGCCGTAGGCGGGAAGTGGAGGGAGAGCCGTGAGGGACAGAGATCCAACAGCGTAGTCGGTTTCGAGGGGTCAAGTTCGATCCTGTTGGAGTCGTTCCGCACGCTGCGTTCGAGTCTGCAGTACTTTGATGTGAATGGGACTCTCAGCACCATCATCGTCACCAGCGGTCTGCCACGAGAGGGCAAGTCCGTCACGACAGTCAACCTGGCCGTGAGTCTGGCCCTCTCCGGGCACCGGGTGGTCATTCTCGAAGCGGACCTGCGACGCCCGATGATGCACCAGTATCTGAGCCTCGACAATCAGGCGGGTCTTTCGTCTGTGCTCGCGGGGAAAGCGTCTATCGCCAAGGCATCACAGCTGGTACAGATGGATGTTCTGGTTCCCGCCAAAGAGCGGATGGAGCAGGGAGAGGGAGGCTCGCTCTCCCTGCGCAAGAACTTGTACTGCCTGCCCTCTGGACCGCTACCACCCAACCCCGCTGAATTGCTTGGGTCGGCCCGCATGGGACAGATCATCCACGAGCTGAAGCGTACATGCGACTACTTGCTGATCGACACGCCACCCATCCTGCCGGTTTCTGATGCATTACTGATTGCACCTCATGCCGACGCCGTGCTCCTGGCCGCCAGACTTCATGCCAGCACACGTGGAGAGTTGGAGGAGGTACGGAGTCTCCTTGACAGAGCGGGAGTGAGGGCGATCGGCGTCGTAGCTGGCGGGGTCAAGAAGAAGCACAGCTACTACAAGCGCGGTTATGGGTACGGCTACGGGTACGGCTATCATTAGCGCTATGACAAACAAGACCGAGTTCTGGCGATGGAGCGAAAAGACCTGGCAGACCCCCGGCATTGACTGGCGGACTGCCTCGGCGGTGACCGTGGGAGTCGACGTCGGGTCGGTCAGCTCACAGGCAGTGTTGCTGGCCGATGGCGAGCTGCTCGCTTTCCACTCTACTCGTACCGGCTCCTCGAGCCCCGACAGCGCCCTACGGGCCTTCAAAGGAGCCGGCGAGCCCCTCGGCCTCACCCTGGACGACGTGGCCTACGCGGTGGGCACCGGGTATGGGCGGGTCAACGTGCCCTTTGCCGATCGCACCATCACCGAGATCGCCTGTCACGCCCGGGGGGCCAGCTTCATGGCCGGGCCGAGCGTGCGCACCATCCTCGACATGGGTGGGCAGGACTGCAAGGTCATCCGCTGCGACGAGCGGGGCAAGGTGCTCAACTTCATCATGAACGACAAGTGCGCGGCCGGGACCGGCCGCGGCATGGAGGTCATCGCAGACGTGCTGTCGGTGCCCATCGAGGACATCGGGTGGCGCTCCTTCGAGATCGACGAGGAGCCGCCGCCGGTGAGCAATGTCTGCACGGTCTTCGCCAAGTCGGAGGCGACCTCGCTGCTCCGGGCCGGCTGGAGTGTCGACCGGGTGCTCGCCGCCTACTGTGCGGCCATGGCCCAACGGGTCGCTGGCCTGATCGAACGGATGGGCGTGGAGCGTGAGTTCTTCATCACGGGCGGCATTGGCAAGAACATCGGGGTCACCAAGCGTATCGAGCGGCTGATCGGTGTCGAAGCCATCCAGTTGCCGGCCGGTTCGCCGCTTGACCCGCAGGTGGCAGGTGCCCTGGGGGCGGCTCTCTTCGCGCACTCACTTCACAAGAAGGCGCAAAAGGCGCAAGTGGCTGCGGCAGGCAGCGCCGCGACAGTAGCCACCGCCGGCACCGTGTCCGAGGACTGACCGTGATCGCCAACTACGGATACGAGGACGGCTCAGGCTTCTACTACATCACCATCGATGGAGATCTGTGCGCCAAGTGCTCTGCGCACTCCTGTGTGGTGGCGTGTCCTCAGAGTGTCTATGAGATAGAGATGGACGACTACGACGACTTGGTGGCCGTGGTCGCCGAGAGCGCGCGAAAGCGTCTCCGCGAGACATGCGCTCCGTGCAAAGGCCGGAACGGAGACGGCGCGACAGAGCGCGAACTGCCCTGCACCTCGGCCTGCCCGGCGGGTGCCATACGGCATAGCTGGTAGCGGACGTGCAGACCGGTCGGGCCGTGGAGATCCTGGTGGATGGTGCGACCGTGCGAGTCGCCGCCGGCACGACCATTCTGGATGCCTGTGACGTAGCGGGGAAGTACGTTCCGCGGCTCTGTCACTATCCCGGGTTTGCTTGCTGCTCGGGGGCCGGCGCCGGGGGCGAGCGGCCGGGCGCGTCGTCCCGGCCGGGTCCGCGGGTCGAGTGCGGGCTCTGCGTTGTTCGGCTGGCCGACGGCTCTACCCCGCTGGCCTGCGCGACCGGGGTCATATCAGGCTTGGAGGTCAGCACTGACGCCCCAGAAGTCCTTGCGCTGAGGCGTGAACGACTGGCGCAGATACTTTCTCGCCATCCGCACATCTGTCTCAGCTGTCCCGAACGCGATGGTTGCGCCAGGGACGAGTGCTCGTATGGTATCCCGCCCGAGGCGCGCTGTTGCGATGAGTTCGGACGGTGCGAGTTGGGGAGGCTGGTGCGCTGGGTGGACCCGGACGTGGTGATCCCGCGCAGAGCCGTGGCTGTAGCGCGCGATTCTGTGGTCGAGGGACCGATCCGGCGTGAGCCCGGCCTGTGCGTCGGATGCGGGCGATGCGTTCGCGTGTGCGACGAGTCGGATAGCGCAGGCCAGGCGCTGGAGATGGTCAGAGCGGAGGCCGGCGGCAGGGGGCCGGCCGCCGGTCACGGTCTCGCCGCGGCGTCCCCGGCGATTGCGACGCCCAAGCAAGGTACGTTGCGCGCCTCGGGGTGCACCTTCTGCGGGCAGTGCGTCCTGGTCTGCCCGGCTGGTGCTCTCACGGCTCCGGGCGAGGCCGGCGCCAGATGGTTGGCCGGGCGTCGCGAACGGAGCACGCTGGCGGAGCTGGTCATGCCTCCCGAAGAACGGCAGCCGTTCACCGCTCAGGGGTTGGAACCCGTCCCCCACGCGGCGGGCGTATTCCGGTTGTTCGACGGCCGTGGGGAGGTGCTCCGCATTGCCGGGGTCGACGATGTGAGTCGCGGCCTCACTGATGCGCTTGCCGACCCTACCTCCTCGGCGGCGGTGTGGTACGAGGTCGAGCTGGAACCGCTGTTCACACAACGCGAGAGCGAGCTGCTTGCGCAGTACGTCAAGGGCAAGGGGCATCTGCCTCCGGGGAACGATCTGGGAGATGACTTGTTCGATGACTAGCGAGACCTCAGGACTCATGACGGTGGGGGTTCTCTCCGACACCCACGGCCGTCTCTACGCCGAGGTGAAGCACGCGCTCGAGGGTGCCGATCACATCATCCATGCCGGTGACGTCGGTTCACCCCAGGTGCTGCAGGAGCTGCAGGGCATCGCGCCGGTCACGGCGGTACGAGGCAACTGCGACCACGACTCGTGGGCCCAGGCGCTGCCTCTGCAAGTGGAGGTGGAGTTGGCGGGTGCACGCATCCTGGTGGGCCACATCGCTTCGCTACTGCGCGGGCGGATCGAGGCCGAGGAGGTCGGCGCCGGCCAGGCGGACGCGCCTGCCGGCTTCGCGGTGGTGGTCACGGGGCATAGCCACCTTGCGGCGATGGAGACCCGGGGCGGGATACTCCGCCTGAATCCCGGCTCCGCGGGGCCACTTCGCTTCGGCCGTCCCCGGAGTGTCGCGCGCCTTACCATCAGACCCGCGCACGGTGGTGGACCGGGCGTGCATGCGCACGTGGAGGCCGAGATCGTTGAACTGGACAGTTGAGGGCGTGAAGCAACTCCCCTCCCTCTCACCGAGGTGAGAGGGAGGGGAGTCAGAGTTTGGGAAGGAGGGCGCTGGACTTCCCACTGTCAGTCTGAAGCACCCCATCCGGTCGTGTAAACAGGTCGCTTGCTAACCCAGTGCCCTCATACTGCTAGATAGTCGCCTGTTCCGTGGTATGGAATCTCGGCAGGCCCGACACCTATAGGCTCTTGGCCACATGCGCCGTGAGCTCGCCCAACCGGTAGGTGTAGCTACCCATCTCGTTGTCGTACCAACCGAAGATCTTCACATGCGTGAGCGGGATGCGGTGCTCGCCGCAGGTGCCCGGCAACTTCAGATCGACGAAGCCGGTGCGCGTGTGGGTCTCTATCCCCTCGATGACGACAGCGGCGTCCTCGCCCAGCATGTCGGCGGAGACGTTCTGTTCCTCAGTGTACTTGACCAGTCCTCGTGCCTCGCCTTCAGATGCCTCTTTGTATATGGCGTTGATGTCCTTGCGGTCCACCGACACGGTGCCGTCGGGCGCGGCCTCGGTCTGGAAGGTGACGTTGAGGATGATCAGGCTGACACTGTTGGTGGGTATGCGTACCGAGTCGGCCATGAAGCCGATGCGGGCGATCTCAGGCATGACCTGCTCGAGTGCGCTCGCCGCGTTGGTCGAAGTGAGGATGATGTTGCCCATGGCCCCGCGCTTCTTGCGCATGTCTTTCTCGCCGGCGCCGGGCACGGCGTCGAGTACCGGCTGGCTGTTGGTGACCGCGTGCACCGTGCTCATGCCGGCGGTGATCATGTGGCGGGTGAGGTCCCGGGCCAGCAGTGGCCGCATCATGTGAGCCAGCGCGGTGGTGGTGCAAGACGCGGCCGACACCAGCTTGTGCTTGCCGGGGTCGAAGTCCAGGTGGTTGATGCCGTGGATGAGCATGACGGCGTCCTCGGGGGTCGGGACCCCCTTCAGCTTGCTCTTGAACGGGGAGCTTTGTACCACCGCCCGTGCTCCGGCGGCCAGGTGGCCCCGGAGCGCCCCC
>JAFGIH010000189.1 GCA_016929985.1 Thermoleophilia bacterium
CTGCTGCTGGTGATGGTGCTGGCCGTCTTCCTCTTCGCCATCGTGGGCAAGCCCAGCCTGCCCTGGCTGGTACTCTCGCGCATCATCGGCATACCGCTCATCATCGGCATCGGCTACGAGATAGGCATCAAGTGGCTGGGCAAGCGCGCCGACAAGCTCTACGCCCGGATCTTGCTGTGGCCGGGCATCCAGCTGCAGCGCCTGACCACTCGCGAGCCCACTCCCGACCAACTCGAGGTAGCGGCCGCCGCGCTCGCTGAAGTCATACGCATGGACGCCACCGAACGGGTGCCCGTGAAGGAAGTGACCGCCCCGGCATGATCGAGCGACTGGCAGCGGAGATAGAGGCGAAGTACCTGGCCCTCCAAGAGGAGATGGCCGATCCCGAGGTCCTGCGCGATCAATCGCGCTACACCGAGATCTCCAAGGCGCACTCCGATCTGGAGGAGGCCTACCGGCTGGCCGTCGCCTACCGGACGGCCCGCTCGTCGTTCGAGGAGGCGGATGGCATGCTGGGTGAGGGCGGTCTCGATCCGGAGATGAAGGAGTTCCTGCTCGAGGAGAAGGAGAGCGCCCGCGCACGGATCGAGCAGTTGGAGCAAGATCTTCGCCTCACCGTGCTGGAGAAAGACCCGCGCGACGAGAAGAACGCCATCGTGGAGGTGCGTGCCGGCGCCGGCGGCGACGAGGCGGCTCTTTTTGCCACTGAGATACAGCGGATGATCATGCGCTACGCGGAGCGGAAACGCCTCAAGACCGAGGTCCTGTCGACGACTGAGGCCACCCTCGGGGGGATCAAGGAGGTCATCTTCGAGGTCAAGGGCCGCGGGGCCTACGGCGCACTCAAGTACGAGTCAGGCGTGCACCGGGTGCAGCGGGTGCCGGTGACGGAGTCGACGGGTCGCATCCACACCTCCACCGTCACCGTGGCGGTGCTCCCCGAAGTGGAGGAAGTCGAGATCGCGATAGATCCCAACGACGTGCGGGTGGACGTCTACCGGTCCACCGGACCGGGAGGGCAGTCGGTCAACACCACTGACTCGGCGGTGCGCATCACCCACATCCCCTCGGGCCTCGTGGTGTCGTGCCAGGACGAGAAGTCGCAGCTGCAGAACAAAGAACGCGCCTTCCGTATCCTGCGGGCTCGCCTCTTCGACATGGCCCAGGCCGAGCAGAACGCCCAGGTGGCCGCGCAGCGCCGCAGCCAGGTGGGCACCGGCGACCGGGCGCAGAAGGTCCGCACCTACAACTTCCCTCAGGGGCGCGTGACCGACCACCGCGTGGGGCTCACCTCCCACCGCATCGAGGCCATCCTTCAAGGCGAACTCGAGGAGTTCGCCGAAGCCCTGGAGGCCCAGGCCCGCGCCGAGCAACTGGCTACGGCCGAGATCTGACCCCGGGCGGGGACTGGGATCCCGTGGACCGGTGGACCATCGGCACCCTGCTGGAGACGGCGGCCGGCTACCTGCGCGAGAAAGGCTCTTCGTCACCCCGCCTGGATGCTGAGCTGTTGCTGGCGGAGACGCTCGGTCTCGATCGCATCCACCTCTTCATGGAGTACGACCGCCCGCTGGCGCCGAACGAGGTCGATCGTTTCCGCACGTTGATTGCGCGCCGAGCCGCGCACGAACCGGTTGCCTACATCCTGGGCCGCGCCCACTTCCGCCACCTGTGTCTCGAGGTGGATCCCGCCGTGCTCATACCGCGGCCGGAGACCGAGGAGTTGGTGGACGTTGCTCTGGCTCTGCTGCGCCGCCGACCCGCGTGGGGAGCGACGCACGCGGCCGCACCTCTGATCGTCGATGTCGGCACCGGGAGCGGCGCTATCGCGCTCGGGATCGCTCAAGAGGCCGGGGGGCGCCCTGCCGCCTGCGCGTCCCGTATCCTCGCTACAGACACGAGCGCCGAGGCCCTGGCGGTGGCCGCCCGCAACGCGGCGGCCGCGGGCCTGGACGATCTGGTGGAGTTCCGGCAGGCAGATCTGCTGGCCGGAGTCCCCGACGGGAGCCTCCACCTGGTGGTGAGCAATCCGCCTTACGTCACGACCGGCGACATGGCCTCGCTGGCTCCGGACATCAGGCTGTTCGAACCCGCCTTGGCCCTCGACGCAGGTCCGGACGGGCTGGACGTCATCCGCCGTCTGCTCCCGGAGGCCGCCCGGGCCCTGCGGCCCGGCGGCAGCGTGCTCCTCGAGGTCGGTGATGGGCAGGCGGCGGCCGTCGCCGGGCTGGCCCGCGACGCGGGATTCGCCAATGTCCGCACTCACAAAGACCTGTCGCAGAAGGACCGCATGGTGGAGGCGACTTTGCCCGGCGCCACGGTGCTGACCCCAGAGGGGCTGACCGAAGCCGAGCTCGCCGCCGCGCGCGAGGCGCTCGAGGCGGGGGCGGTCATCGGGGTTCCTACCGACACGGTGTACGGCCTGGCCGCCAGGTGGGACTCACCGGCGGGAGTGCGGGCTCTCTTCGCGGCCAAAGGCCGAGCGCCCGAACAGCCTGTCGCCGTGGCCTTCGCCTCGGTGGACGCTGTGGTGGAGGCCCTGCCGGAGCTCGACTCCAGTGCTCTCAAGGTGCTGCGGGCGCTGCTGCCTGGTCCGTACACCTTCGTGGTGGCGATCTCCGTCCCCCGGCCGGCACTCGTCGGCACCGCCGACTCCCTGGGGGTCCGGGTGCCCGACTGTCCCGGGCTCCTTACTCTGCTGCGGCTCCTGGGCGTCGCTCTTGCCGCGACAAGCGCCAACCCGTCCGGCGGCGCCGACGCTCGGACCCTCTCTGAAGTCGACCCGGCCGTGCTGGCACAGTGCTCGGTGGTGTTCGCAGGGCTTGCGGAAGGCGGCGCCGGACCGGGGCTACGCCCAGGTCCGGCGCCCGTGACGACTGCCGGCCGCGGCCCTGCCTCCACCGTGGTCGATCTGCGTCCTCTCTCTGCAGGCAGGGCTCCTGTGGTCCTTCGGGAGGGGGCGATCGGCGCGACGGAGGTTCTCGAGCGTATCGCCACGCTCTGAGCCGGCCTTGAACACGTCTCGACCCCCCGGGGCGCGGCACATCATCTGCTATTCTTGTGCCTGCTTTTTTTGAGGAGGCGGGTTATGCGGGTCGGATTTGGCCGCGACCCCGCGGGGTTCGCGCCAAGACGTGTCCTGATAGACGGACCGATGGCCGCCGGTCACCAGGCGGTCGATAGTGGCACCGACAACATCCTGTCCGGCCTGACTCCTCATCCACACCTACAGCGCCGTTCCCTCCAACAGCTTCAGAGGTGTTCTGTCCATGCGCCGGCGCGCTCAGACAGCCCACCCACCTGGCCGCCGGGACCGTCGCTCGCAGGATGCTGCCGGGGTAAGCGAGGGGGATACGAAAGGGGCTTGAGAAGTTGAGAACCGTTTCTCACATGGCGAGTTACGCCGACCTGCCGCTGGCCGAGGTCGATCGCGCGATCGCCGGCCTGGTAAGACGCGAGCTCGTCCGGCAGCGTCAGAACATCGAGCTCATAGCCTCTGAGAATTTCACGGCCACGGCCGTGCTTGAAGCAGTGGGCAGCGTGCTCACCAACAAGTACGCCGAGGGCTATCCAAACAGGCGTTACTACGGCGGCTGCGAACTGGTGGACGAGATCGAGACTCTGGCCATCGAGAGGGCGAAGACGCTTTTCGGCGCCGAGCACGCGAACGTCCAGCCCCATTCCGGCTCCCAAGCGAACCAGGCCGTGTACTACGCGACCCTCGAGGCGGGCGATCCGGTGTTGGCCATGAGTCTGACCCACGGCGGACATCTTACGCATGGTCTGCGGGCCAACTTCTCGGGACGTAACTACACCTTCTATCACTATGGAGTCGACCGGGAGACGGGTAGGATCGACTTCGACGAGGTCCGGGCCAAGGCCCTGAAGCACAAGCCCAAGCTGATAGTGGTGGGAGCGAGCGCCTATCCTCGCGTCCTCGACTTCGCCGCCTTCCGGACCATCGCCGACGAGGTGGGCGCCGAACTGATGGCCGACATGGCTCACATCGCCGGTCTGGTGGCCGCCGGGGTGCACCCTTCACCCGTGCCGCGTTGCCAGTGGGTCACCACCACCACTCACAAGACGCTGACCGGCCCGCGGGGTGGGGCCGTCTTCTGCCAGGCCAAAGATGCGGCCCGCATAGACAAGGCCGTCTTCCCCGGACTGCAGGGCGGCCCGCTCGAGCACGTCATCGCCGGCAAAGCCGTGTGCTTCTACCTGGCGGCGACCGATGAGTTCAAAGCCAAGCAGCGGCTCACGGTGCAGAACGCCGCCGCCCTGGCCGAGACTCTCCTCGAGGGAGAACTCAAGCTGGTCTCGGGGGGCACCGACAATCACCTCATGCTGGTCGACTTCACCGGCACGGAGATGACCGGGGTGCGGGC
>JAFGIH010000190.1 GCA_016929985.1 Thermoleophilia bacterium
ACAGGCATGATCTCCGGAGTCATCGGCCGGATCGTCGCCCTCAACATCGTGGACCTCATCACCACGGGCCACATGACGCACAGCGAACGGATGACGGAGATGTTCGCCACCTGTATCGCCTCGATGGGCGCGTCCCTGTGGGACGGACGGGCCGTGGTCATCAACGTCTACCCGGTGGTACCCGACCGGGGACGCCACCCCAACCCCACCGGCCGCGACCTGAGCGTCTGCTACATGGAGATGGGCCTCAGCGGGGCCTGGATGAAGCGCATGATCCACGAGACGTTCATGTGGAAGCTCCGGGCCCGTCCGGGCTGGACGATCATCCCCGAGTAGACCCGACGAGTCCCCCAAGTACGGAGGCGCATACGATGCCGCTCACCCGCAGAGACGAGTTCCGGATGGGGTTCATCCCCTACCAGCTCTACCGGTTCATCGTGCTCAACTTCAAGATTCTAAAAGCGGTGCACCACAGCAAGCGCGCATAGCGCGCCCGGCATGCGTCACATCCTCCAGAGCACCAGTCCGTCGAGCAGATCGCGCCTGGAGTAAGTCAGCGTCCTATATCCAAGTGTCTCCATGACCGCCTGTACGATGACCGCTCCGGCGACGACGGTGGGAGCGCGCCACGGCTCCACCCAGGGGAGCTCGGCACGGTCCTCGGTCGTCATGGAGCTCAGATGCTCTGCCACCGCTCTGATGCGGCCCACGGGGTAACGGCGCAGGTGCAGGGCCTTGAACCTCGAGAACTCGACCCGGCCGTCCATGCAGGCCAGGGCGGCGACCGCCCCACCCACCCCTACCAGGTGATCGTCATCAGAGTAGGCCCCGAACTGCCGGCGAGCGCCTTCGAGAGTGCCCGCTACCTCCGAGTAGATCTGGGCCCTCTCCTGAACACTCGGTGGGTCCGTTGTGATGAAGGCCTCACCGGCCCGGCCCGCCCCCCATTCGAACCGCCAGGACTCTACAGGGCCGCTCGCAGACGAGGCGATGAGGGTGCTGATCCTGTCTCCCACCTCAAGCACAACGACCCTGCCATGCACGTCCATGGACACCCCGGCGTGCGTGAACTCCGCCTCTCTGGTGGCAGACAGCACCGCGACCGGCAAAGCGACCTCATGAGCCACATCGTAGAGGAACGACTCCCCGTCGCGGGCCTGGAGCACCTCGTGGGTGCCGGCCAGAAGCAGGTTCTCCACCCCTTGGGCGTGGGCCTCCTCCGCCAGATTGACCACAGCCTTGGCCGTTCTCCGTCGGCTCCCATCATCGAGCAACTCTCCCGGGAGCAGATCCTGCGCGAGCCTCGTCGGTCGGAACTCGCGCAGTACCCCCCACGCGTGGCCGTTCACTACATCTGCGACCAGCAGCCGCACGCCGCTGCCGTCCATGACGATCACTCCCCGGCGTGGAGCGCTCCTGCGGGCCGAGCAGCGAGCGTCTCGACACCAGCATTCCTCGATGGGAGGCAGAAGACGGCCCCAGGCCAGCTTCGCCTCGGATGCCACTCTGTAGCCGGCTGCGGTGGCTTCACGGTTGCCGAGGGTCTCGGCAGTAAGAAGCGTGGCGGCCAACGCATGCAGACATGAGACCGCGTCCGGGGCTCCCGGGCCGCCCAGGCCGGCGCCTGGTCGAGGGATGTCGAGTTCCACCCCTGTGATCGTGTCCAGAAGATGGATGCGCCGCGTCTCGAGCAGTCGGGCCGCGTCATCGAGCAAAGCCCGGAGAGTCGCGTCGGATCGATAGGCCGCCTGTAGTCGGTCCATAGCTCCCTGCTGCTCCACGCGGCTCAGTACCGCAGCCAACGAAGGGCAGACGACGTACACATGAGCCTCATCGGACGTATTGCCCCGTCGGATCGGAACCACTCCGGCGACAGCCGGGTGCCCGAAGGGACAGGATGCCCCAAGGTCCATGGTGCGATAGCTGGCCGGACCAAGGTCCTCGGCGCACAGCCTCGACCACGCTCGATGCGATCTTGCGCTACGTCTGAAACCGGGCCGGGCATCCGCGGGCGTCTCGCCTTCTCTGGACACGGCGAGCTTCAAGACTACGTTTGCCGCGCTAGTTGCACCGCAAGCGCCAGTAGAACGTCTCCGTCGTCCATGTGCCCCCAGGCCGTCTCGAGCGCACCCGGTCTGGCGTTCTCGGTCGCCCGGGTCAGTCCCTCGAGAGCGGCGTCGTAGCACTTGAGGGCATGCTTCAGAGCCCTCTGAGGTTCCTCGAATCCGCGAGGGACGTGCATGCATTCAGCCTCCAGCTGAGCCGTCTCGAAGGTGTGCATTCCCTCGGGCATGTCGAGACGCAACCACGCGAGCCTGACGGATCTCATGCGCCGGACGATCGATCCTAGGACAGTACGGTACTCCTGAAGTTCTGCGAAAGCGGCGAGCGTCTCGTGCAGCGAGTCGGTCTCTCGGCGATGGGGCGCTACCGCTCTCTTGGCTGTGATCCAGAGAGACAAGACGTATCTCACCGCCCTTTCTGCCACGCGTCACCGGTACAGCCACTCTTCGTTCCCTGGCGTGTCCTCGCCCGGGATGCCGCAAAGCGACCCGGCTTCTCGTCGACCATGCTGCAGCTCCCCAGGGCGTGCAAGAGAGCCCTGCAGGCTCGTGTACAACCAGGGGGTGTCTTCAGACCCCTGGCCCACTCCCTCAATATCCTGGAGCCCCGCTCGCCGTCGTATGAGCCAGACCGAAACCGGGGCTGCTTGTCCGAGCCCATCCACCAAGCCACACAGACAACAGCGGCGCGGCAACTCTCCAGAGTCATGAGTTCTTCCAGCGCAGCACAAACCACCTCAGTCTTTGCGCGCCCGTCAACTCCGCTTCTTGCCCCATGTCTGGTGACCGACATGACCGTGCCTCCGCTCCCGTCGCCGCCCCCATGCGTCAGTTCCGCGCGCCCCTCACCCGCTCAAGACGTTCGCCCCACAAGCTCTCCCAATAGACTCAAGGACCAGCCTGTCACGCCAGGCTCATGATTCTCAGTCCGTTGTTCCTATCGACCGACAAGTTCTTTGACATTAATGGAAAAGTTCTTGTATGCTTGTGGCATTCCTGCTGAGTCGCGATGGCCAGCGCTAGGTGTTGCCGCAGCCGTCCGACTCGGCATCGGGCGAGCAATGGTAGGCTACGTCACCGTTAGTTCGCAACGCATGCCGGACATATCAGTCATTAGTGTCACCGACCGCGGGAGTCTGCTGCGGATGACAAAGGGGGTGTCCAACAGAGCAAGGAGCGGCCCGTGGAAGGTGTAGAGGCTCTACTCAGGGCGGCAACGGCCTTAGAGAGGATCAACCCCGAGGACCGGTTCTGCCCCTTCTGCCGCTCTCTTCTGGCGCTCATCCGGCCCTTCATCGAGAAGGACCTACAGAGTCGCGGCCTCAACGAGGATGTCATACACCTGATCTATCAGATGCGGGTGGCGACGGGCGATTTCACATACCCGCCAAATCCGGTACTCGAGAAAGAATTCCGGCTTGAGACCGAAGACGGCAGCGAGTTTCTCGATCGTCCGGGCCCCGCGGTCGTCGATGGAGGTGGAGCACCGGCTGCCGTTGAGATACCGGGAGACCGTGGCCGGACAGACGCCGGCCCTTGCACATAGGTCCGCGTTGGTCATGCCGGTGCTCTCCCTGAGAAGCCTCAGGGCCTCAGCCATCGATCGTGTCGTGATCGTATTCATAATTGCCGCAATTGTACTACGCTTACTACAATGCGCGGAAGACTCGCGTTCTGCGGAAACAGATGAGGAGTGATCACGTCGGGATGTCGTGCGACCCAGCGTGGCAGACACCAAGGCCGGGTGAAGCACCGGTCGCCGTCACTCACATGTGCTTGTAGCGCACCACCCCGTCCTTCTTCTCCACGCTGAGATCCGAATACGGGTTATAGGCGGTGTTGCCGACCACGAGATACAGCTTGTAGAGCGAGGGCAGGAAGACCCCCCAGTTGCCGATCTCCTCGATGCAGTGGTCCGCCCACACTAAGCCCTGTTCGTGCGTCTCCTTCTTGGCGCCGCTGAGCGCCGATGATCTCCCCACGACGCCCGCGTCTGAGCTCTGCCACTGGTGGAGGCGATAGCCGAAGGCCCGGCCCTTGTCGATGCTCTCTTCGTCATAGCCGCCGGCCACGTAGCAGTGCTCGTAGACGACCAGGCCGGTGACCTCAGCTGGGAGCGTTTCCAGAGGCTCCATCTTGATGTAGAGGTTCTGCCGGGTGCCGTCGCTCCAGGTCTGGGGGGCGATATGGACCGAACCGACGAGAGCCCCGTGCGTGGGAGGTATGTACCACTCCAGGGGCTCGTGCTGGTCGGGATGCCACAGGAGCATCCCCTTCTCCATGTTGCTCCAGAACCAATCGATCATCCGCGCGGTCACCCCGTCGTGCTCCCAGTCGATATGGGTGCCGAGGCCGTCCTGCGTCACTCGTGCTTCCACGATCCTGTCTCCTTTGTGCGTCCCGCCACGGGTGCGGGGCTCCAGTTACGGTGGCCTAATGATAGAGGGATATCGGGAGACGTGGGAGTCGCGACCCCATCCCGGGCGGGGGCACGGGCGTGACCGCCGCGCCACGGATGACTCCTGGGGAGAGCCGCAGGCCGCAGGTGGACGGGGCCGGCGGGCCGGCAGCACCGGCGAATCCTGCTATGGTGCAGGGGTACGATGATCCGGCCACGCACACGCCGTCGCGGCCGCGGCGGTGCCCGCAGGACCCGGATCCAACAGTCGCGAGGAGTCCGCCATGAGACTGCAAGGCAAGAAGGCGTTGATAACGGGAGCAGGCAGAGGCATCGGCCGGGCCACCGCCCTCCTCTTCGCGGAGGAGGGGGCCGACGTAGCCGTCGCCGATCTCGTCCTCGCCGAGGCCGGAGACACAGCGGCTGCGGCTGAGCGACTGGGCCGCAGGGCCGTCCCCATCGTCGCCGACATCCTCGTGCCGGAGCAAGTGCGCACTATGGTCGACAAGGCCATCGAGACGCTGGGCGGCGTGGACATCCTCGTCAACAACGCCGGCGTGCCCAAGGTGCCCGCGGCGACCTTCGACCTGGACGACATGGAGGCCTGGGACCGGGTCTGGGCCGTCAACGTGCGCGGCACGTTCCTCTGCAGCCAGCACGCCGCCCGCTGGATGGCGACTCACGACGGCGGCAAGATGGTCAACCTGGCTTCACAGACAGGCATCGCCGGGTCCCCCAACGTCAACGCCTACGGCCCCTCCAAGGCCGCGGTCATCAACATGACGCGCTCCCACGCGGTGGAG
>JAFGIH010000191.1 GCA_016929985.1 Thermoleophilia bacterium
GACGACGGTCTCTATCTCCTTGGGCGCGAAGGCCGGCACGGCCGCTCCTCACTATGGGAAGCGCTGCGCGAAGGCCGTACGGGCGCGTTGGCGCAAGAAGACCGTCACGCTCTCTCCGTGTTCGTGGAGCGGCTTCAGGCGTTCAGAAGCCGGGTGGGACGGCCGGGGCTGGCACGGCTGATCGACGAGGCCACGAACGCCTGTGGCTACGACCTCTGCGTGCTGGCCTCAGCGGAGGGGCGCCGCCGCTTCGCCAACATCCGCAAGCTCATGCGCCTCGCCGACGAGTTCGAGGCCCTCGAGGGGCTCGACTTGGCCGGGTTCGTGGACTTGCTCCGATCGATGGGTGATCTGAGCGACCAGGAGGGGAGTGCGCCCACCCTGGCTGAAGGCGAAGATGTCGTGCGCATCATGACCGTGCATCAGGCCAAGGGACTCGAGTTCCCCATGGTGGTGCTGGCCGGACTGGGCTCTGACGTCTATCTCGGGGCGCCGTCAGAATTCGTGGTTGGAGGAGACGGACAGATGGGCGTCTTTCTCAAGGGGTCACGTCACAAGACCCACGAGCCGTACGACCTCTGCTGGGGACCGGCGGTGGAGATCGTAGGCGCCGAGAGGGCGAAGGGCTACGAAGAGGATGCGCGGCTGCTCTATGTGGCGATGACCCGCGCAGAGGACAGGCTTGTCTTGGTGGGCGCCAGGCCGCAGGGCGACGCCCTGGACGATTGCCGCATCGGGCGCATAGCGGCCGGGTTGGGCTTGGACGCGCTGCCCGCAGAGGGCGCGTCGGTCCCCATACCTGGTTTGGACGCGGTCGCCCGGGCCATGCCGATGACCGTTGCGGACCAGTCCGCCCGGCATGAGGCCCCGGACGTCGCCATTCCGGCGGTGAGTGCCCACGCCTGTCCGCAGTTCCTAGGGGTTGAGTCGCGTGCCGCCGGGCTGAGGCAGGTGAGTTTCTCAGCGCTGGCAGCCTACGACCGGTGCCCGCGGCAGTTCTACCTCGAGCGGGTCCTGGGCCTGGGTGCGCCGGTCGAGCCGGGGTCCCCGGGCGTGCCGCCGGGAGCGGGGGAGACGCCCGGCGACGATGACGACGGTCCCGTTCTGGACGGTGGGTCGGTACTCGACGACGACGAGCAGCGATCCGGCCGCGATGTCGGTCTTCTCGTGCACGCGCTCCTGGAGCGCCTGCCCCTTGAGCCCGGCCGGCCTCCGGAGGCCGAATTGCGCGAGGAAGCCGCCCGGTGGCTCGGCGAGGCCGGTGTGCGGCTCGCGCCGGCGGATCTCGACCGCGCTGTGGACCTCACCCTCGCCTTCTGGGACTCCCCGGTCGCGGTCGAACGCACGGCTCCTACAGCGCTGCGCGAGGCGCCGTTCTTCTTCGCGCAGGGCGAGGTGATGGTCTCGGGCATCATGGACCTGGTCTCTCGGCCGGTGGGCCTGTGGCGCATCATCGACTACAAGACCAATGCTTTGAAGGGGCGGGCTCCGAGCGAGGTGGCGTCGAACTACGACCTACAGGCCCTGACGTACTGCCTGGCTGCGCTCAAGGCGGGAGCCCCCGCGGTGCGGATGGATCTCGTCTTTCTCGAGCGGCCGGGCGAGCCGGTGACCAGGGAGTACTCGCAGGAACACGTCGCGACGCTGGAGGGACAGCTGGAAGACGCTCTGGAAGGGCTGCGGAGGGGTCGGTTCCCCCTGCGGCCCAATGGATATTGTGCGTCGTGCCCGGTCGCGGATCTCTGCGGGGGCATGGCCTGCGGCTAGGCGATGGTATACAATAGGCGGCCGTTGGAGGCAGCGGCTCTCGCTGCATCAGGCGGGGTGTAGCGCAGCCTGGTAGCGCGCATCGTTCGGGACGATGAGGTCCCGGGTTCAAATCCCGGCACCCCGACCATTTCTTCTCCAACTACTCCTCGAGGCCGCGCCTCGACGGATGGCGAACCCCTGATCAGTCTTGCACCGAGATCACGACGAGCACGTGTGTCCCGGCTTCGTCGGGCAACGCAGGCTGCTGCGCCTCGGCGCCGTCGTCGCCGACGGGTGGCAGGGTGGACGTGGTGAACGACCAGTCGGTAACGGCGGGCCGCGGCGTCTTGGATGCGCTGAGTTCCACGAACTCCGCCTTCTTTTCCATGAGCCGGGAGAGGGCGTCGTTGTCGACGGTGGCCGGTCCTTGGCTTGCTGCGTTGGTGTGGGGCGGTTGCGTAGCCAGCGACACGCTCGTCTGGGACGAGGTCCCTATGGACAGGAGCAGGTCGACGAACTGCTGCGCCTGTTCACGCGGCACGTATGCGGCGAAGGTCGGTCCATCGATCCAAAGGGAACGGTCCAGCGGCTCCAGACCGGTGAGGGCGGTGAGCTGTGTCGCGATGCCGGCTCCGATCCGGGCCGTGCCGTCGTTTGCGTTCCCGGCCCCTTCGCCGTCGCCTTCCACCCCGTTATTGAAGACGATGTAGACAGGCGCTCCGGCCGCTCGAAGGTCGGCGACCATCGCCGCCTTGTTCTGTACGACCACGGTGGTGCCGGGCGCCATGGTGACCGCGGCGGTGGTCTCCGTCATCGCGGAAGCCGTGGTGGCTGGGGAGGCCGTGGTAGGCGTGGTCTCGGATTCCGGATCGTATGCGGTGCCCGCCCCCAACACCATGGTCGTAGCGGCCGCGGCGGTGGTGGTCACGGTATCGCGGGAGGCCGCGCTGTCGCCGGCCGTCTCCTGCGCCGGAGCTCCCACCGTCGGCTCCGCTGCACTCACGGCCTGGGTTCCACCGGGAGCACCGCCGGAACCGCTGGAACCGGCGGAACCGGCTGGGACAGTCTGCGCGGCGGTGGTGTTGATGGCCAAGTCGGTCGATTCGTCGGCTGATTCACGGACGAGCCCGTAGGTCACCACTAGCGCCAACACTGCGACGACCCCGATGGTGGCAGGCACCCAGGGCACGATCTTGCGCCGCCAAAGGGCCGACCATCGCGATTCCTGCTGCTTCAGCGGCTGGATGGGGAGGGTCTCGGCGTCTGTCTCGGCCCGGGCTCCGGCGGCCGGAAAGAGGAGTTGGCCCAGCACTCGGTCTTCGAGGTCGGAGGGAGGAGCTTCGTAGTCGACGTCCTCGAGGAAGGCGACCAGTGCCCCTTGTTTGTGTAGGCGGGCGGCGCAGGCGGGGCAGTCGCGGAGGTGAGCATCCACGGCAGCAGTGGTCGAGGGGTCGAGTACGCCGTCGAGATAGTCGACGGCCAGTTCCTCCCAGTCGTCCACGTGGCCGGATACCATGCCGTCGGGCATCAGCCCGCGGCCTTCATTTTCATCGCCCCTAGTCATCATGCGTCATCCCCTATCGTACGCGGGGGTGTGACGCTGTCCGGCGGGTCCAGGTTCCTGTCGCCCCCTGTCTTGCCCCCCGTTTTGCCGTCTTTCGTATCGTCCCGGGTCGCTCTCGGGCTCGGGAGGTCGTACCCCGCCTTCTCCAGAGCCGTGACGAGGGCCTCACGGGCCCTGAATATGCGCGATTTGATGGTGCCCTCCTGCACGCCCAAGATCTCCGCCGCCTCGTTGTACGGGAAGCCGAGCAGGTCGCACAGCACTACAGCGAACCGGAAACCTTCGTTCAGGCTCATGAGCGCGTCGCGAAGTGGAGCAGAGAGGCCGTCCACGGCCGGATCGATGCCTTCTCTCCCCGAACCGACGACGGCGGCAGGTCCGCCCGGTCCGGAGAGGTCGTCGAGTATCTCGCCGTCCATAGGCTCAGGCCGGCGCCGGCGCAGATGGTCGTACGCGGCGTTCACCACGATGCGGTGGAGCCAGGTCGCGAAGCGGGCCTCGCCTTTGAACGTGTCCAGGTTTCTGAAGGCCTTGATGAACGCTTCCTGGGTGACGTCGGCCGCGTCCCAGGGATTGCCCAGGGTACGGAGCGCTAGGTTGTAGGCCCGGCGCTCATGACGGCGGTAGAGCTCGGTCAGGGCGGATTCGTCGCCCCCTCGAGCGCGCTCCACCAACGCTATGTCGAGGTCGACCCCCTCATCGCGGCCGTTGTCGGTCACGCTCAAACTATCTTGGCTCCCCTGGTCGGCGTACCTTCACCCGCTCTGTAGATTCTAACAGCGGATACTGTGATAACGTCCAGCAAGAAGGCATCCGTGGGAGGAGGGATGGAAGCATATGGACGAAGAAGCGAAGATCGTGCAGCAGTGGCAGGAGGAGATCCGCAACCTGCCCGTTAGCGAGCACCTGCTCTATATGATGCACTCGTTGTCGGCTTTGGCCGTGGGCCGGCTGGGACTGACGGCCGACACCGCATCGCGGCGGGACCTGGACGAAGCGCGGCTGGCCATCGAGGCATTCAAGGCGCTCATGGAAGTCGAGGAACAGGTGCGGCCTCAAGGCGAGACGAGCATCCATCGTGAGACCCTGTCGCAGCTGCAGCTGGCGTACGTGAAGGCGGTCGAGGCAGGCGAGGCGCCGGCGGCGGATGCGGCGGTCCCGACGGATGCTGCGCGGCCTGAGGCACCCCCGGACGGCGAGGCGCCCAATCAGGGCGAGGCGCCCAAGCAGGGCGAGGCGCCCGAGTAGGCATGACGTTTCGTGGGCGCGGGCAGCGGCCCGCGCCGGCACATCCCCAAAGGAGGAACATGTCGGTTCAGATTGGCATCATCGGTGGGTCCGGTCTATACGACATGGCCGAACTGACGGACCGCGAAGAGGTCCGGCTTTCGACGCCGTTCGGCGATCCGAGCGGACCCTATGTGACGGCGACGCTGCGCGGGCGCAGAGTGGCCTTTCTCGCCCGGCATGGGGCCGGCCATAAGATCTCCCCGTCGGAGCTCAACTTCCGGGCCAACATCTTCGGGTTCAAGCTCTTGGGAGTAGAGCGGATCTTCTCGGTGAGCGCGGTCGGGAGCCTGAAGGAGGAGTACCCGCCGCTCGACGTGGTCATACCCGACCAGTTCTTCGATCGTACCAAGGGCCGGGTCAGCACTTTCTTCCACCAGCAGGGCATCGTGGTGCACGTGTCGTTCGCTCACCCGGTGTGCCCCGACCTCAGCCGCATCGCGTTCGAATCGGCTCAGGCCGTGGGCGCGAGCGTCCATCTGGGCGGTACCTATGTGTGCATGGAGGGACCCCAGTTCTCGACGCTGGCTGAATCGCAGCTCTACCGGAGCTGGGGGATGGACGTGGTGGGTATGACGAACCTCCAGGAGGCGAAGTTGGCCCGGGAGGCCGAGATCTGCTACACGACCATCGCGCACGTCACCGATTACGACTGCTGGCATCCCGAGGCCGACCACGTGACCGTGGACATGATCGTCGCGAACCTGCAGCGGAACGTCGAGGTGGCGCAGCAGCTCATCGCCGAGGCCGTGGGACGCGTTCCGGCGGAACGCGGGTGTGGATGCGGCAGCGCTTTGGCGACCGCCATCATCACCAGTCCGGACGCCATCTCCGCCGAGACCAAGCGGGATCTGGCCCCGATCATCGGAAAGTACGTGGGGTGAGGTGCATATGGAACCGATCCTGGCTGTCGGCTCGGTAGCGTTCGACACCATCAAGAACCCGTTCGGCGA
>JAFGIH010000192.1 GCA_016929985.1 Thermoleophilia bacterium
GGCCAACTGGCAGCCGGGAAAGAACACGCGGCCGGCCTGGACGTGGCCCGGCGCGGTGCGCGCCAGATAGGCCTCCTCGTTCGCGTGCCGCATGTCGGACATGAAAAACTCGTGAAACGCCGGGGGAAGCAGGCCATCCTCGCGCTTGAAGACGCGGAAATCGCTGAAGAACCGCCCCATGTCGATGCCCTGCGGACAGATCTTCCCGCACAGACCGCAGAGGTTGCACGACGACATGGCTCTCACCATCCCGGCACTGCGCTTCGTATGCAGCGAGGCGACCGCGTCGGAGACCATCTGCTTGGGCATCTTGCGGAACGCGCCGAACAGCTCGCACCCATCGCTGCAGACCGTGCAGTCACACAGCAGGCATCTGCCGGCCTCGGCCGCCGCCGCGACCTCGTCATACGCCTCGCGGTCTCCCGGAGGAACCACCGCCATGCTGCGCTCGACTCCGGAAAGGTCCATCTCGAACGCACGACGTGTGCGCCTGAAGGTCTCCGGCATTCCGTCCATCGCCCCGACCTTGAGGTACTTCTCAACGGAGGCGACCGCGATCCTGCCCTGGGCTATGTCCTCGACCGGCGTGGCGCCGAGGAGGTTGCCGATGACGAACGCCCCCGGCTGCTTCGTCCCGTACGAGCGCCCGTCCATGCCCTCCACGAGGCCGAAGGCCCGGCCCTGCTCGCCCGTCGCGACGACCACCGCGTCGTACTCGATGTCGCCGAGCGAGGTGACCTCCGTCCCCAGGCGCACCACGCAGTCGGTCGCGTCGAGCTGCGACCGCAGCGCCGGCAGGAAGACCTCGGGGTCCAGCAGGTCCCACAACCTGCCTCCCAGTCTGTCGCTCTTCTCGTGTACCGTCACCGGGTAGCTCTTCGCCGCCAGCTTGACGGCACAGGTAAGGCCGCTGAGCCCGGCGCCTATCACAGCTATCCGCTGTGTCTTCGGGGGGAGATTGAAGCTGGGGATGCCCTTCGCGCGCGCGAACTCCACACACGCCCTTTCGAGGAGCCGCAGCGACACGCTCTCGTCCAGGTCTTTCCTCACGCATCCGGCCTGGCAGGGCTCGTCGCAGATCATCGAGACTATCTCCGGAAAGACCGCCTTGACCCTGTAGGCCTTGTAGGCGGCGGTGAAGCTGCCCGCCTGGATATGGCGGACGATCTCTCGCACGTCGAGGTTGAGCGGACACGCCACGCTGCAGGCGGGCGGCTCCCCATGGACGCACGCAGCCGCGAAAGGCTCATACGCCTTCCTGTTTTCGCGACCCGTGGCGCCCATGGGACCTGCCGCCCGGTTCGAGCCTACCTAGTCGGTGCTCCAAGAGACCGGCCGCTTGGCCAAATCGTCGACATGCTCGTAGAAGTCCGGTCCCAGGTAGTACTTGGGCGTCTTGATCTGCTCGCCGCGCGCCTTGGCCTCGATGCCCGCCTTCACCTTGTCGGGAGATGCCGGCAGCTCGGTCACCCTCACCCCCACGGCCTTGTTGATGGCATTCAGGATGGCGACGTGCAGCGCGCTCTGGAAGCACTCCGAGGCTCCCGCCGACCCATGCGGCTCATTCAGCCTGGGCGTCTCCTGCCACAGCAACTCGATGTCGTCCGGCATGTCCTCGATCTCAGTGATGCCGGCGCCCTTCATGGTGGCGTGCTTCTTCATGTCGCGGAAGTCGGTCTTCAGCGCAAAGCCCAGGCAGTGCGACATGCCGCCGTAGGCCTGGCCTTCGACGCCCTGCAGGTTACCGATGACTCCTACGTCGGAGGCGGCCTTGAGCGCAAGCACCTTCGTCTGGCCGGTCGCCACGTCGACTTCCACCTCGCTCATCCATACCACGTACATCGTCTCGGGGAAGGCCTCCCCCTCGCCGGTGTTCGGATCGAGCATGCCGAATTCGCGGGGTACCACCGATGCGCCCTGGTACCTGGTGGGGATGCCCTCCGCCACCATCTCTTCGTAGGTGCGGTAGGCGCCGTCGGGCTTGCGCATGGCGTCCATGAGCTTGGCGGCCGCGTCGAAGACGGCCCTGCCCACCGTCCAGTGGCTGCGGCTGCCGCCGGCGATACCGGTGTCGGGGCACAACTTGCTGTCGTTCGACACCAGCTTGATCTTCTCGAGAGGCACGTTCAGCGGCCGCAAGGCCTCGTACGTGTGCATGAGAGCGCCGCTCTCCGCGTGCTGCCCCATGTCCTCCCACGTGTTGTACATGACGAAGGTATCGTCGGCGCACAATTCGAGGTCGACGTAGCCGTCGTCGCCGGGGCCCGCGGTGTGAAAGCCGCCGATGGCGACTCCGACCCCGCGCTTCTTCTCCGGCGTGCTTTCCTTCTCTGCCTTTGCCACGGCGGCCTCGTACTTGGGCCGCATCATGTCCATGAGCCCCTCGAGCGGGCACTCACGCCAGGGCCGGCCGTTGGCCGTCAGATCGCCGGGTCTCGCGATGTTCAGATAGCGGAACTCGAACGGGTCCATCCCGATCTGCTCCGCCATCATGTCCATGATGGATTCCGACGGCACAGCGGTCTGAGTCTCGACGAAGGCCCTGTACGTGGTCGCGTAGCTGATGTTGGAGTGGGCCATCTTGAAGAGGCCCATGATATTGGGGATGTTGTAGCCGAAACCGTGCAGGCTGAGGCCCTTGCACACGTAGAGCTCGACCATGTGCGCGTAGCCGCCCACATCGAGCATGGCGTCGAATTCGTAGCCCTGGATCTTCCCGGCCTTGTCTGCCGCCAAGCGGACGTTGGAGTACCCCGCCGCGCGCTTGCCCGTGAAGTACTGATGCTCCGGATACGAGAACTCCAGAGAGACCGGCCGCTCCACAGCCAGAGCGCAGGCCGCCACCAGACTGGCCGAGGGAGGACTGACGGCATAGCCGAAGGCGCCGCCGGTCTCGTTCTGGACCACCCTTATCTTCTCGGGCGGAAGTCCGACACCGCCCGCGATCATGTACTTCGTGCCGTACACATACTGCGCCTTGCTGTGGATCGTCAGGTCGCCGTCTTCTCCCATGTAGGCCTGGACGATATCCGGCTCGATGGAGAGGTGCGGCTCCCGCCCGGAGTGAAAGCTCCCTTCCACCACGTGGTCCGCTTTGGCGAACACCTCACGGGTGTCTTGGCCCTTGTGGAGCGGAGTGGTGATGAACAGGTTCGGCTGCCCTTCGTGGATCGGTACCGAGTCGGGCACTATCGCCTCGAGAGCGGTGGCGTATTCGGGTAGGGGCTCCAGTTGCACCTTCACGGCCTGGGCCGCCTCCCTGGCATGGTCGCGCGTGTCCGCGGCCACCACCGCGACCACATCGCCGAACCGCGATATCTTGGTGTCGCAGATGATGGGCCAGAAGAGACCGTTGCTCGCCGCACGCGGGTGCACCGTGGGCGTGGCGTGCCGGTTGGTGCCCTTCACGTCCTTCGCCGTTATGACCTTCACCACACCCGGCGTCTTGAGCGCTTCGGTGTCGTCGATGCTCTTGATATTGGCGTGCGCGACCAGCGGCATCACCACCGCCAGATGGAGGGTGTCCTCCGGCATCAAGGCCGCCATGTCGGAGCCGTAGTTGGCGAGTCCGCAGACCCGCGCGATGCCGCTCTCGCGCCTCGGAAAACGCGTTCCGTAGATCTTGCCGTCTTCCGGCACGGAGTAGGTGATGTCGGCCATGGTGGCCTCGCCGCGCATCACTTTGGCGGCTTCCATCACGGCGTCAACAAGGGGCTTGTAGCCCGTGCAACGGCACACGTTGTGATGCTTCTGGAACCAGGCGCGCACCTCAGTCCTGGTGGGCGAAGGGTTGGTATCCAAGAGTCCCTTGGCCGACACGATGAAACCCGGCGTACAGAAACCGCACTGCACACCGCCATAGGTGATCCACGCCTGCTGCAGCGGGTGGAGATTGGTGGGAGTGCCGATGCCCTCGATCGTGGTGACCTCCGAGCCCTCCTCCACGTACTTCATCTTCTTGGTGCACGACCGGATCACTTCACCATCGACGATCACGGAGCATGCGCCGCACTGGCCCGCGCCGCATCCCACCTTGACGCCGGTGAGGCCCATTCTTCGGAGCACGCTGGCCAGCGTGTCTTCTTCCGGGTCGCATACCAGCATGCGTCTCGCGCCGTTGATGGTCAGCCACATCTTCTTCAGACCCATTCTTGGCTCCCTCTGTGTGTCGATGTTGCGGGTGCACCCCCGCCAGCTACCGGCCGGCTCACCTATTCACTATTTGTATGTTGACATTTGCTACAAGATGAAGTCAACAGATCAGCCGGCCGCGAGCTCCAAAGCGATGAGTTTCAGCTGGGTGTATTCCTGGAGTCCCACCAGGGCGTTCTCTTTGCCGAAACCGCTCTCTTTGAAGCCTCCCCAGGGCATGTCCGGAGATATGGTGAGGTGGTCGTTGATGTAGACGGTGCCGGCCCGGAGCTTGTTGGCCATGTTGATGGCCTTGACGACGTCCTTGGTCCAGACCGAGGCGCACAGCCCGTAGACGTTGTCGTTGGCGCTGGCAAGCACCTCTTCTTCGGAGGAGAACTTCATGATGCAGGCCACCGGGCCGAAGATCTCTTCTCGGGCGATCGTCATGTCCAGGGTGACATCGGTAAAAGCCGTGGGCATGACGTAGTAGCCCCGATCGAGCGGGGCTTCGGTGGGCCTCTCCCCTCCCAGCACCAACGTGGCCCCCTCCTGGATGCCGGCCTTTATGTAGCCCTCCACCTTGCCGCGATGTTCGGCGCTGACGAGCGGACCCATGAAGGTCTTCTCGCTGAGGGGATCGCCGACCTGTATCTCGCCCGCCGCCGCTACGTATTCCCGGACGAATTCATCGTGGATGCTCTCGTGGACGTAGTACCTTCCGGGTGAGGCGCAGACCTGGCCGGCGTTCACATGAGTGGAGAAGACGGCCTTGCCGGCCGCGGCTTGGACGTCTGCATCGGCCAGCACGATGTAGGGGTTCTTGCCCCCCAGTTCCATGATGAGCCGCTTGGTGGTGCGGCTTGCCTTGGCCATGATGGCTTGGCCCGTCTCGGAGCTGCCTGTGAAGGAGATGAGATCCACCCCGGGGTGGGTAGCCAGAGCCTCGCCCACGCTGCCTCCCGGTCCGGTGACGATGTTCACGGTTCCGGGCGGCAGACCCACGTTCTCCAGGATATCGACCAGCTTCAGCGCCACCAGAGAATCGATGCTGGGCGGCTTTACCACGCAGGTGTTGCCCACCGTGAGCGCAGCCCCCATCTTGGCGGCGATCATGGCCAGAGGAACATTCCAGGGGATGATGAGAGCACACACCCCCACCGGTTCCTGCTGCATGTAGTGCAAAGCAGTCCGGCGGATGGGCAGCACCTCACCCATCAGAGCCCGGCCGGCCTGCGAGTTGTATTCGAAGCCCAGGGCGGCGCTCTCGATCAGATGCCGGGCCATCATGATCGGAGTACCGTGGTCCAGCGCGTCCAGCCGGGCGAACTCCTCGGCATTCTCCTTGAGCAGCACGCCGATGCGGTCGACGATGGCAGAACGCTCCGCCTGGGACTTCTCCGACCAGGCCGGAAGAGCGTTGCGGGCGGCTTCAACTGCAGCGTCCACCTCGGCCAGACCGCCGCAGGGAATCTGCGCGATCTCCTCTCCGGTCGCCGGATTGACCACAGGTAGGGTCTGTCCGGACTCAGCGTCCGTTCTCCGACCGCCGATCCACATCTGTAGTCCCTGCATGATTTCTCCTCCCCTTGGTCTGTCTATACGTGCTTCAGATAGACGAGCTTCAGCTGCGTATATCCCTCGGCGCCTATCACACCGCCTTCCTTCGCCAACCCGCTCTCCTTGAACCCTCCCCAGGGGGTCTCAGGCGCGAGGTTCATGTGCTGGTTGATCCACACAGTGCCGGCCTGCAGCTCGTTGACCATCCTCAGGCCGCGGGCGTAGTCCTTGGTCCACACTGAGGCGCAGAGGCCGAAGACGCTGTCATTGGCGGCTTCGAGCACCTGCTCGTCGGTGGAGAACTTGTGGATGCCCACCACGGGGCCGAAGACCTCTTCGCGGGTGATGGTCATGTCTTCGGTGACGTTGGTGAAGACGGTGGGCGTGATGAAGAAACCGTTCTGCAGGGCCGGTTCCGCCGGGCGGGCGCCGCCGGTCGCCAAGGTGGCCCCCTCGTCGAGGGCCCACTGGATGTACTTCTCGATGCCGTCTCGCTGGGCGGCGCTCACCACCGGGCCCATCACCGTGTTCTCGTCGGCGGGGAGACCCACCTTGATGCCCTCCGCGGCGGCGACGAAAGCCTTCACAAACCTGTCGTAGACGTTCTTCTGCACGTACATGCGCGACGGCTGTGCGCAGTTCTGGCCCACGTTCTCGAAGGCTATGGCGCAGAGCTCCTTGGCGGCGCCCTCCACGTCGGCGTCTTCCAGCACGATGGCAGGATTCTTTCCCCCCAGCTCCATAATGAGGGTCTTCACCGTCGCGCTGGACGCGGCGATGATGGCCTTGCCCACCTCGGAGCTGCCGGTGAAGCTGACCAGATCCACACCGGGATGCGAGGCCAGCGCTTCGCCGATGGTGGCCCCCGGGCCGGTGATGACGTTCACCACTCCCGGAGGCAGATCCAGCCCGGCCAGGATCTCGGCCCACTTCAGGCCTATCCCCGAGTTGAGGCTGGGGGGTTTGAGAACGCAGGTGTTTCCGGTAGCCAGCGATGGCCCGATCTTCGAGCTGATGAGCAGCGAGGGTACGTTCCACGGGGTGATGAGCGCACACACCCCCACCGGCTCGCGCTGCATGTAGGCCACTGTGCTGGGACCAGCGCCGGGGACGTCGCCCTTGCTGGCAGCGGGCGGGAGCACCAAGCCCATGCAGGTCCGAGCGCCCGCCGCGGCGAGGTCGAGATTGCCGGCGGCAAAGCCCATCATGAGCGGCGCGTGCCAGGCGCAGGCGCCGTGCTCCAGGATCTCCAGCCTCGCCAGTTCGTCGGCGTGCTCTCTCACGGCCTCCGCGATGCGGGCAACAGCCGCGGAGCGCTCCGCCTGGCTCTTCCTCCGCCAAGCCGGGAAGGCGTTGCGGGCGGCGGCCACAGCTTTGTCGACGTCGGACAGCCCGGCCCGCGGGACTTCGGCAACCACCTCTCCGGTGGCCGGGTTGTAGGTACGGAAGGTCTCGCCTGAATCTGCGTCGACCCACTCGCCGCCGATCCACATCTTGTACGTCTTCATCTATTCCTCCCAGAGGGTGTGCGGTGTCCCCGCCAGATCGATCCACAGGTGCTTCTGCATGGTGTATTCCTCGAGGGCGAGGGTCGAGTTCTCCTTCGACCAGCCCGATTCTTTGCGGCCTCCCCAGGGGATCTCGAAGACGATGACCAGGTGCTGGTTGAGCCAGACGGTGCCCGTCTTGATGCGGTCGGCCATGACCATGCCGAGGCGGAGGTCTTTGGTCCATATCGAGGCGCAGAGGCCGTAGCGCGTGTTGTTAGTGAGGGCGATCGCTTCGTCCGGCGTGTCGAAGGGCGCCAGTCCCACTACCGGTCCGAAGACCTCCTCCTGCATGAACTCAGAGCCGGGGTCGCAGTCGGCGAAGATCGTGGGCGCGACGAAGCAGCCATTCCGCGTCTCCGGAGTGTCGGGCCGCTGTCCGCCCAGAAGAAGCCTCGCTCCGGACCGCCTCGCGCCTTCGATGAAGCCCTCAATGCGATCCCGATGTCCCTCGTAGGCCACCGGGCCGATCATCGTCTCAGGCTTGAGAGGGTCACCGACCGTCAGCTTCGCCGCCGCCGCGACAAACCTCTCAGCGAACTCGTCATAGATCGGTCTCTGGACGAAGTAGCGACTGGCCGCCCCGCAGTTCTGACCCGAGTTATAGAAGGCGCCCCACACCGCCCCTTCGATCGTTGCGTCGAGATCGGCGTCCGCAAGCACGATGAAGGCGTTCTTGCCGCCCAGTTCCGAGGCCACCGGCTTCACAAAGTCACTGGCGAGCCTCATGATGCGCTTTCCCGTCTCCGAATCGCCAGTGAAGTTGATCTTGGCCACCTTGGGATGGGTCACGAGCGCCTCGCCTATCGTGCTGCCGGGCCCGGAGACGATGTTCAGAACGCCCGGGGGCAGCCCCACCTCAGCGGCGAACTCGCCCAGCCGAAGAACCGTCAGGGGCGCGCAGGAAGCCGGTTTCAGCACGCAGGTGTTGCCCGTGATCAAGGCGGGGGCCACCTTCGCGATGGCCGTCACCAGGGGGAAGTTCCACGGGGTGATGAGACCCATGACACCGAGGGGCTCCCGCAGCGTCATCGCCCGAGCCGACGAGCCGATGGGCAGGGTGATCCCAGAGAGACCCCGGCCCACACCCGCGTAGTACTCGAGCATCTCGGCGGCGCTGGGCATGTCGAAGCGGCTCGTCTTGAAGATGGGCCCGCCGTACTGCCTGGTTTCCAGTTCGGCGAGTTCATCTCTATGGGCCCATATCCGTGCCGCGATTTTGTAGAGGAACTTGCCTCTCTCGCCGGGGTGCAGTGCCGCCCAGGCGGGTTGAGCGCGCCAGGCGGCCTCTACCGCGGCGTCGAGGTCTACAACATCCGCCTTCGGCGCGTGCCCTACCGTCCGGCCGGTTGCGGGGTCGGTGACCTCCATGGTCGCGCCGTTCGAGGTCGCCATGAGTCTGCCAGCGATGAGCATCCTGTACGAGTGATCCAAATGACGCCCCCCTTCAGGTGGTCTGCGCGGCCGGCTAGGACGCCCGGTTGATGACGACCATCTTGAGGTCGGTGAACTCTTCGAGACCGCACATCGCGCCGTCCTTGCCGACTCCGCTCTGCTTGACGTTGCCGCCCCACGGCAGCTCGGTCACCTGGATGCGCGGCATGTTTATGTAAACGCTGTCGACGCGAAGTTGCTCGGTGAACCTCAGAGCCTTCGCCACGTCTTTCGTCCACACGCCGGCGACCAGCCCGTATTCGGAGTCGTTGGCCAGATCGATGACCTCTTCTTCGGAGGAGAACCTGAGGATGGCAGCGGCCGGGCCGAAGATCTCCTCCCTGGCTATGGTCATGTCGTGAGTGACGTCGACCACCACCGTCGGTTGAAGAAAGTAGCCCTTGTCGCCGATCCTCTTGCCGCCTAGGGCGATGCGCGCCCCCTCGCTCAGCGCAGACTCTATGAGTTGCTCCACGCGCTGCATCTGCTGCTTGTTCGCCATGGGCCCCATGGTGGTCTTCTTGTCCCCGGGGTCGCCCACCACGATCTGCTCTACCTGCCCGACGAACGTCTCGACAAACCGGTCGTAGAAGCTCTCTTGAACGTAGTACCTGCCGGGGGTGGAGCAGTTCTGCGCGCTGTTGCCGAAGTGCCTCTGGGCCTGCCAAGTGGCGGCCTTGACGACGTCGGCGTCTTCGCAGACGATCACCGGGTTGTTGCCGCCCAACTCCATCACCGATTTCTTGGCCGTCTGGCTGGCGACCCGCATGATCTCCTTGCCGGTCTCGCTACTGCCGGTGAAGCGGATCATGTCGACACCGGGGTGAGCGGCGAGCGCCTCGCCCACGGAGCCTCCCGGCCCGGTGACCAGGTTCATCACGCCGGCCGGCAGCCCGACCCCTTCCAGAACTTCGGTGAACTTGACGGCGAGAAGTGAGTTGACGCTGGCCGGCTTCAGCACCACCGTGTTACCGGTGACGAGGGCGGGAGTCACCATGGCCGCCATCATCATGAGAGGCACGTTCCACGGGGTGATGACCGCGCACACGCCTATCGGGACCCGCTGCAGATAGACCGTGGCGTCGGAGAAGGCGTTCAGGACTTGGCCCATGAGCGCCCTGCTGACAGAGGCCTGATACTCAGCAGACTCGGCCGCGGCGGCGATAAAGCCCCGGGCCATCGTTATCGGGGTGCCATGTTCGCGGACCTCCAGGTCGACGAGGTCGTCTCCCGCCTCTCTGATCGCCGCGCCTATCCGGTAGACGATCTTGGCCCGCTCGGACTGGGGCACCCGCGCCCACGCCGCGAAGGCGTCCATGGCGGCCCGCACGGCCCTGTCGACATCCGCCGGACCTCCCAGGGCCGCCTGACCGATCTCTTCTTCGGTAGCCGGATTCAGCACGGGGAAGGTCTTGCCCGACTCCGCGTCGACCCAGTCGCCCCCGATGAACAGCTTGTTACTTTGCGCCATGCTTGACCCCCAATAGACTGGTCCGCTATTGGAACCACTTGATGCCATTGTCGGACCAGTCTAGACCGCATGTCGCGCTTGTGTCAACTCAAGGGAGTCATTATTCGAGGATGTCGAGTAGCAACCAGCGATCAGA
>JAFGIH010000193.1 GCA_016929985.1 Thermoleophilia bacterium
CCCCGCACACTTCCGTGGGGGGATCACCACTCTGCCGGTCTCGTCGATGTACCCGTAGGAAGGAAAGTCATCCTCGAAGTACCCGACGGCAGCGAGCCCCTCCGAGAAGGACGCGGCCCAGTCGAACTGCGGCTCGATCACCCAGGCGCCCGTCTTGTCGACGTAGCCGCATCTGAAACCGTCATCGTGTTGGATCTCGGCCACCGCCAGGCCCTCGGAGAAGCCCTGGAAATAGGTAGAATCCGATGTGATGATCTCGGCGCCGGTTCTGTCGATGAAGACGCTGCGCTCGGTTCCCACTCCCCACGACTGCAGCAGAGCCAGGCCCTCGGAGAAGCTGCAGTTGGAATGCTGCCCGTAGCCAAAACCATCGGGCAAGGTGATGACCCTTTCACCGGCACTGTCGATGAATCCCCGCCCGTCCTCCCATTCGACGTAGGCGAGGCCTTCGGAGAAGCCGAAGGGTAGTCCGAAGAAGGGCCCCAGCACCTTGGCGCCGGTCTTGTCGATGAAGTAGCCGGGGGAGTTCTCAGCCGCGTCGGTGACCCTGGCCAGCCCCTCGGAGAAGTCCCTAGCCTCCACGTACTGGGTCGGGATCACGAGGGTACCAGAGGTGTCGATGTACCCGACGGGTTTGGAATCACCAGGCTCGTTGACCGAGGCCATACCCTCGGAGAAACCGCCGACATGCCCGAACCGCGGCTCGATCACCCAGGCGCCCGTCTTATCGATGTAGCCCCATCTTGCGTCGTTGCCCCGCCCGATAGCCGCCGGGGTGAGGCCTTCGGAGAACACCTCGGGACGATACGAGAGCCACGGCACTCTCACATCGTCGAACTGCGGCTCGATCTGGATCGTACCGGTGTTATCGATAAAGCCCCACTTGCCATCCACACTCACGGGATACAACTCCGGGGGCTCGTAGCCTGTTCCCAATGCGGACGTGGTGGTCGCGGGTTGGCTCGCATCGCCGGTGAATGCCGGCTCCAGGGCGCCGTCGTCGATGACAAGAACCGACCGGTCGTCGCCCAGGTACTCGGCGGCCATCACTACCCCGACCGCGACAGCCGCCACCAGCACCACACCGAGCGACGCGTAGACCGCGACGCGCAGGCGGCTTCTCGCTTTGGGCGCCGAAGCCCTGGGAGCCGTCGCAGGCGGCTGTTCTGAGGGCGCGCCCTCCTCTTCGCGGGCCCGGGCCTGGATGCCCGCCCACCCTGCGCCGCGCTCCACAGGCCAGGAGAGCCGCCTCAGCCTGTCTTCCAGCTGGGGGTCATCGGCTTCATGCAGTCGCCGGTCGTCGCTCATGGCTGTTCCTCCAGTGCTTCTCGCAGCGTCCGAAGGGCCCGGCGCAGATGCTGGTCGACCGTCCCCTCCGACACGTGCATGGCCTCGGCCACCTCGGACATCGTGAGGCCCCCCACATAGCGCAGGGCGACGGCGGTGCGCTGCTGAAGAGGTAGGCCCCGAACCTGACTCCACAGCCCCGGATCGGCCAAGCGCATCTCCTCCGGCACGCTGGGCTGCTGTTCGATCCTGAGCAGTAGCCGGGTCTGCCTTCGCAGCGAACGCTGATGATCGCGGATCTGGTTCAGAGCCACCCGCCGCACCCAGGCGACGGGGTCCTCGTAGGCGCCCACGCGGTCCCAGTCGCGCACGAGGCGGGCAAAGGCCTCTTGGACCGCGTCGGCAGCCGTCTCTCTGTCGCCGGCCAGAATCGTGAGCACCTGGACCAGGCGGTCGTGATCGTAATCATAGATGTCTTCGGGACAGCCGTACCGGACGGAGCGCACCACCACCCCGTCACTCGACTGCCGGTCGCTCAAGAAGGTCAAGCTCCCCCCGTGGTTCAGAAACGCGCCGTTCGCGTGCACCACACCCAGCCCCATCTCGGCGTTCCCATTGTCCACCATACCAGAGAGACACGCCTGAGGGCGTCAAAACCCCGACATGAGTCCAGCGGCGGCGGGTGATCCGCACCTGTGTGCGGCGGCCCGCAAGCCCAGGCTGCGGAGTCTCAGGGGTGACAGTCCGACCAGTGCGGCTGGCTCTACCGCCTCAACCGCCTGGGAGCCAGCAGGCACGCGATCCCGATGACCGCGATGAAAGCCGCCACAAAATGCCCGTAGGAATCGGGGCCGAAGAGCTCGACCATCCACCCGGGAAGCGCCGGCCTCTCCAGAGACCACTCCACCGGGATGATGATGGTGAAGACCAGCCCCACCACGATGAACAAAACGCCGATGTACTTGTCTCTGTTCAGCCGGGTGACCGCATACCATCCCAGAAGCAAGAGCAGGGCCGCCAGAACGAGGACGGCGACAGCACCCTCTTGCCTGTCATGATCCCCCCAATAGGAACTGGCGCACTTCGCGTCCGAACGGCTTTCCTTGGGCCGGATGGCCCATCCCTGGATAGAGTACCAGCTTCGCCCCCGGTATCCCCCGGGCGGTCTCGCGGAAAAGCTCTTCGGTGTAGAAGGGATCCTCGTCCCCGGCGATGACCAGGGTCGGTGCGCTGATCTCGGCCAAGCGATCGTGAAGGTCGAAGGCGTCCTCCGCCTCGATGGTGACCACGAGGTCCGACGGGTCGTCGGGGGCGCTCCTCGCCATCAGGACGGAGCCCACCATGACGGCGGGACCGCGATACCAACTCGGCCCGAGGGTGAAGCCCAGCAGCTCCGCCCAGGCCTCCCGCCACCTCCGGTCACGCACGAAGTCGCGCACCCGCAACTGGGCCTCTCTGCCGGCGGGACCAAGCCGGTAGGCGGCTGAATGGACCACCAACCTCCGCACCAGGTCGCCGTGATCGGCCGCGAACTGCAGCGCCAACGAGCCCCCGGTGGACGTCCCGATCACATCCACGGGACCCACGAACTCGTGGGCTATCACCGCGGCATAGTCGGCGGCCATGTCGACCATCGTGTAACCCACCGGGAGTCCCTGCTTCCTACCGAGTGCATACAAGGTGTACTCGGGCACGAGCGTCTTGAAGAAGCCGAAGGTGACTCTGATCTCCATCCCTTTGAGCGGCCTGTTCTCGAAACTCAGACCGGGAAAGATCACGGCCCCCCGGGACCCGTCGCCTTGTCGGTTGTAGGGGAGCCCGTTGCCGGTGAACCCGGCTTCCGCGCAGAGTGATGGACTGGTGGCCGGACTGCCGCGGTTCATGACGGTTCTACGAGGTGTCGCTCTGTCATACAGTCGAGCGTATCGTAGCGCCGACCGACCGTGCCCACCCGTCGACGGCCTGCCAATCGCGGTCGTCGTGTGCGGTGACGCCGTGCAGCGGGCTCGCCTTCAGCTTGGTGACCAGCTTGTCGAGACCGTGCAGGACCGCCGGGTCGTACTTGCCGACGAACATCTCCGTGGCCACCGGCTTGAGCCGGTTGAGTTCCGCAAGGGTCTTATCCATCTGCCCGCGCGCGGCCGCGAGGTCTTCATCCGCGGAGATGGGACCCAGAGCAAACAGCGCCATGGGCAACGCCTCGAGAGCGCCGCGGTGGCGCTCCAGGAAGGCGACGCCGGTTTTGAGCATCTTGCCGAAGTAGTAGGGCGCGCCAAGGATCACGGCGGAGTACCCCGAGAGGTCGCGCACGCTCTCGACGGGCAGTACGTCGACGGTCAACCCGTCAGCGCGCAGGGTGGCGCCCACGCGATCGGCCACTTCACGCGTAGATCCGTACCGCGTGGCGTAGGTGACAAGCATCTTCATGGAGGTCATCATCCTCACTCCCTTCTTCGTGATCACGCGGCCGGCGACACAGGAATAATCGGACGTGCGTCGCGGGCGAATCCGGTGATGATCGACAGCACGAGCGTCCCGAAGGCGCACAGGATGGTCGTGGTCACGAGCCCGGCACTGTCGACGCCGAGCGATGTGGCCAGCAGCGACATCCCCGGCATGAGCAACAACCACGCCAGCACTCCGCAGCC
>JAFGIH010000194.1 GCA_016929985.1 Thermoleophilia bacterium
CAGTCACCCATGGCGTTGGGATACTCGAGCGTGGGAGTGTCCCACCTGAGCATCGGGACCTGATATTTCTCGCACAGGGGCGCCACCGCGAGGCAGGGCGGGGTCGACAGCGGACCGAGTATCGCGACGACCTCGTCCTGGGTGATCAGTTTCGTGGCCACAGCCACGGCCGTAGTCGGATCGGACTTGTCGTCGACGGCGATGATCTGTATCGGCCTGCCGTTGACGCCGCCGTTCGCGTTGATGCTCTCCACTTGAAAGTCGACCATAGCCTGCATGGACGGCATCGGGGCCGCCGCGGTACCGGTCAGCGAGGCGATGAGGCCGATCTTGATCGGCTCGCCGGTAGCCGGGCCACCGGTCGGTGCGGCGGTAGTCTGTGTCGGTGCGGCCGTGGTGTCGGTCGGAGCAGCCGTCGTTTCGGTCGGAGCTGCTGTGGTCTCGGTAGGCGCCGCCGTGGTCTCGGTGGTGTCGTCGCCGCAGGCCACGACGAACAACAGCATCACCGCCAATACCGCCAGTAGCCCTATTCGTGTCAGTTTCCTTGCCATTCCCTCATCCCTTTCTGTCTTTTTCCACCCATCTTTCCCTCCGACAGATCGCACAAGCCGTGCGCGCTAGCCCTTCCCCAGGTAGGCAGCACGCAGGCGATCGTCCGTCCTCAACTCGCTCGCCTTACCGGTGAGCACCACATTCCCTGTCTGGATCACCGCTACGTGATCGGCCAACGACAGCGCCATCTCGGCGTTCTGCTCCACCATGAGCAAGGTCAGCCCCTCGTCGTTCAGACGCGCGAGGGCCGCGAAGATCCTCTCCACGGCCATCGGCGCCAGACCCATCGACGGCTCATCGAGCAGGAGCAGGCTTGGCCGGCCCATGAGACCCCGGCCGATGGCCAGCATCTGCTGCTCTCCGCCCGAGAGCGTCTTCGCCGGCTGCTTGCGCCGCTCTTGAAGCACCGGGAAGAGCTCATACACGTACGCGAGGTCATCGGCGTAGCCGCTCTGCCACTCTTTCTTGCCTGAGGCGCCCATCAGCAGGTTGTCCTCCACCGATAGCGTCGGGAAGAGCTGGCGCCCCTCGGGTATCTGGCAGATACCCCGGCTCACAATCTTCTCCGCCGGCACCGAGGTGATGTCTTCGCCCAGGTATCTGATGGCGCCCTGAGTCGGCCGCAGGATGCCGGATATGGTGTTGAGCAGCGTGGTCTTTCCGGCGCCGTTCGCGCCAAGCACCGCGACCACCTCGCCCTTGAACACGGTCAGCGAGACTCCGTGCAAGGCCTGGATGGAGCCATACGAGACGACGATGTCCTCCAGGACCAGCGCCTCTTCTTCGGGCCGGGCTTCCTCGGCCTCCGGCTCCGCCGCCGCTGCCGCCCCCTTGTCTTTGCCCGCGCCAAGGTAGGCCTTGATCACATGTTCGTCGCGTTGCACGGCCTCGGGCGAGCCCGAGGCGATCAGCCGGCCGTAGTCGAGTACGTTGACCGCATCCGAGATGCCCATGACCAGGCCGATGTCGTGCTCCACTATGAGAACGGTGATACCGGCCGCCCGGATGGCGGCGATGCGCTGCACCAAGTCCTCCCGCTCCGACCCGTTCATGCCGGCGGCCGGCTCATCCAGGAGCAACAGACGCGGTTCCGAGGCCAGCGCCCGGGCGATCTCTACCAAGCGCTGCCGCCCGTAGGGCAGGCTGCTCACCGGTCTGTCCGCGTACTCAACGAGGCCCAGAAGGGTGAGCGCGTCCATCGCCTGCGTCCGCGACCGGCGTTCCTCAGCGCGCTGCCGGCGCAGTCCGAGGCAGCACGACCAGAAGCCCGAGCGCTCGTGCCGGTGGCACCCCACCAGGACGTTCTCCATGACGCTCATGTTCACGAAGAGGCGGAGGTTCTGGAAGGTCCTCGCGATCCCCAGGCGAGCCGTGTTCGCCGGAGTGAGCTTGGTCAGGTCGACGCCGTCGAAGCTGATCCGCCCGTCGCTGAGCTCCTGCAACCTGCTGATGGCGTTGAAGAGTGTGGTCTTACCCGCCCCGTTCGGCCCGATAAGGGCGGTGATGCTCCCCTCCTCCACGCCGAATGAGACCTCGTTGACGGCTTTGAGACCGCCGAAGGCCACCGAGGCTCCCTCGATCGTGAGGAGCGGCCCCTCAGTCTTTCTCTCGCCCTTTCTGCGGGCCAGGTCTTCCTGAAGGATGCCCGAGGTCACCACGCTGGTGCCGGTGATCGACGCGCCACCCTCGGTCTCGGACACGGCCACGACCTCCTCCTGCAGTCCCTCCGCCTTGAAGAGCCGCTTGAACCAGGCCCACGTGGAGGGACGCAGACCAAGGATGCCCACCGGCAGGAAGAGAAGGAGCAGGATGAGAATGATCGCGTAGGCGAGGCCGCTGTACTGCTGGATGACCGTGACCCCGTTGACGATCCAGGTCATGATGATGGCCCCCAGAACGCCTCCCCAGATGCTCGCCGCCCCACCGACCAGCGACATGACAATGGGCAGGATGGCGGCGTTGAAGGTGAAGGAGCCGGGGCTCACCGAGCCCGTCACGAACGCGAAGAGCCCCCCGGCCAGGCCGCAGATGATCGCGTTTATGACGAATGCCAGCAGCTTCCAGTTGGGAGTCCGGATGCCCAGCGTAGACGAGGCGATCTCGCTGGTGGCGATAGCACGCAGCGACCGCCCGAAACGGTACTTGAGCCCACGCTGCACCAGCAGCAGGATGACGATGGCGATGATCCACACCATGTAGTACTGGCGGAGGAAACTCCCCATCTGGAGGCCGAAGAGGTTGAGCGCCGGGACTCCCGGAAAGCCGTTCACTCCGCCGGTGATGTCGCGCAACTGGATGATGATCACCGTGAATATCTGACCCAGCCCTATGGTGGCCAGGGCGAGATAGAAGTAGCGCAGTTTGAGCACCGGCCGCCCTATGATGAGGGCGATGATGCCGGGGATGATGGCTCCGATGACCAGCGCCGCCAAGGTGGGCACGTCCAGCTTGATGCAAAGCAGTCCGGCTATGTACGCGCCCATGCCGTAGAAGGCCGAGTGGCCGAACGATAGCTGACCCGCCTGGCCGAGAATGATGCCGACGGCTATGGTCAGCATGGCGAACAGGCCGGCGGTGGTCATCACGCTCATGGCATACAGGTTCTTGTAGAGCAGAGGCCACACGAGCAGGATGATGACGAACAGCACCTTGGCGACGGTCACGTACCGTTGCTTGAAGAGCCCTTGGAGAACGCCCTGCGCTCCACCTTCGGCGCGGGTGACACCCGCCGGGCCGCTCACATCTCACCTTCACTCATGGTCGTGCCCAGAAGACCCTGCGGGCGGAAGTACAAGATCAGGATGAGGAGCGCGAAGGCGATGGCGTTCTCCCAGCCGGTGGGCATGATGCCGGTAAGCAGCGACTGGATGAGCCCCAAGGCCAGTCCACCGATGACCGCGCCCCCGCTGGATCCCCAGCCGCCCAGAATGGCGCCGATGAACCCGTTCAGCCCCCAGGTTCCGCCCGACATGTAAGTCATGGGTATGAGCGACGTGATGGCCAAGCCGCCGATCGCCCCGATGAGCGACGAGATGGCGAAGGCCAGAATGATCATCCTGTTCGTCGAGATGCCGCACTTGCGGGCCGCGTTCGGGTTGGTCGCCGTGGCCGTCATCTGCTTGCCGATGCGGGTACGGGAGCTGAGCAGGTACAGGGCGACGAAGACCAAGACCATGAGTCCGATCACCCACAGGTTCTGAGGTGCGAGGCGCACCCCGCCGATGTGCCACATCTGACTGCCGGTGAAGGCAGGAACAGCCTTCCCGTAGCCCCCCCAGATGAGAAGCACCAGTGCTTCGAAGAAGAGGCTGAGGCCTACGGTGGCGAGGATCATGTTGACAAGCGAGGACTTCATGATGGGCTTCAGCACCAGGAGATACATCCCCACCGAGATGATCATCACCGCTATCAGCGTGATGATGATCGCCGTCCAATAGGGCAGACCAGCCTGGCTGAGAAGCGAGAAACCGAAGAAGCCGCCCATCATGACGAAACTGCCCTGGGCCATGTTGACGACGTGAGACGTCTTGTAGATCGTCACGTAGCCGAGCCCGATGAGGGAGTAGATAGCCCCCATCGTGATACCGGTGATCACCAATTGCAGGAATTGTGTCATCTACGGCACCTGCCACCCATATCGCCGGGGCTTGGCCGGACGCGCCGACGGTACCCCTGTCCTGCCCCTGACCAGCATACCTCAGTGCCCTCCGTCCTTGAACTGTTTCACGCCGCTCGTATACAGGAAGAACTTCATCGCTCCCAGCACCTCCTCGATGGTGACCTTCGTTTCCGCAGCCTCCCACTCTTGGTCAGCCATGAACCAACTGGTCTGAATACCGTGTATCACGGAGATCGCGAAGTGTCCCAACGTGGACGAACTGATGCCTGTCGCGCCGAGCTGGGGCCGCTCGTTCACGAGAGCGTCGCACAAGTCGTTGATGCGGCGCAGGTAGCGGTGGTATTCGTACCTCAGTTCAACGTCGACCTTTGGATCGACGTCTCGTGGCGGACCGAGTCCGGCGGTCTCATAAGAACCGAAGTGGCTCATGATGAATTCCATCTTCGCCGGCTCGGCCTGATAGTACTCCAACGTGACTCGCGTGAGCTCGAGCAGGAGATTCTCGGCGCTCGGATCACGCCGGGCCGCCTGCGACATGGCCTCGTCGATGCGAGCGTTGACCTCGGCCCAAAGTGAGGCGTAGACGGCGCGGAGAAGCCCGCCCTTGCTCCTGTAGATCCGGAATATGCCACTCTCGCTGGTGCCGGCCTCGGCGGCGATGGCGCGGAGAGAAGTGTCGACGTAGCCGTGCGCGAAGAAGAGCTGCCTCGCCGCCCGCAAGATCCGCTGAGAAAGGTCCGACCCGTCGTCCACTGGCGCCTCGGTCCATCGCGTGAACCATAGCCAGTAGTGGTGCTAGTAGCACTACTACTGCGTCAGCACCGTATCATTCGCCGCCAAGGCCGTCAACACGTGTCTCGTCGGACGCAGAGGCCTATCCGCCGCTCGTCTTGGCGTCCGCCGCGCAACGCTCTCGGGTCTCAGCCGCCCACCCCGTCTCCCGCAGGAACATGGCGACGATGGCTCCCACCAGAAAGATGCCGGCCGAAAGAACGTAGGAGTACTTGAGCGAGCCGAACGAGTCGGCCATCTGCCCTGCGAGATAGGGGCCGATCACCTGCCCCACTCCGATGAAGATCGTGACGAAACCCAGGGAGGCGGAGGCGAGCTTGGGACCGAACTGGTCACCGCAGCCCGCTCCGACGATGCCGGGCACTGCCAACGCGGCGAGCCCGCAAAGGATCGCCGAGATCACGAGCCCGGCCGTCGACGGCCACAGAGCGAAGAGGGCCGCACCCACACCCTGCATGAACAGATTGCCGGCGAGTGCTCGTCCCCGTCCGATGCGGTCGGAGA
>JAFGIH010000195.1 GCA_016929985.1 Thermoleophilia bacterium
CACCGGCAAGGTCGGTGGCCGCCGGATAGACCGTCGCGCACGCTTCAGCCAGGCTTGGATCAACCGCCTGGCCGCCCGCCGCGTTTAGGAGGCGGGTTCGGGCATGTGCGCCCAGCGTGGCGGAGAGCAGGAGGGCATGTCCTCCCAGCCCTATGTGGTGGTTGAGCAGCCGTTCCAGCAAGGCGCGCATGTAGGGATCGGAGGCGTGGACCTCGTCCACGACGAGCAAACTGCGATCAAGGCAGACGGAGCGCAGATGCGCGTGCCGCACCTGCAGCGCCGAGAGCAGCGCTTGATCGATGGTGCCGACCGCGACGGCCGCCGCCAAAAAGCGCTTGGGGCGCTCCGCCGCCCAGAGCCGTTCAGCGTGTTGCTGCTCTTCCTCGTCGTAGCAGGTGGCTCGAGAGGGCAGCAAGGTCTCAAGGGGGACGTTATCGACCCGTGCATATCCGGGGACAGCAAGAACTGCCGCCGGCCGGTTGTTTTCGTCAGGGAAGTTGCGCGTCAGCCACTTGACCACCCGGCCATAGATTTCCCTGGCCGCCACCCTAGTGGGAAGGGCGAAGTAGAGGGAGTCGACGTGGCCGGCGGCGAACAGGTGAGCGAAGCGGGCTAGAGCCGCCTCGGTCTTGCCTGAACCAGTCTCGGCTTCAATAACGAGCAGCCGTGACTCCGCGCTCTCGAGGGGAAGGTGTTGGAGAGCCTCCTGGAGCGGTCGCGGCGAGAAGCCAAAGAGTCTGCCAAAACCCAGGTTTCCGGTGGTCCATTGCCTCCGAAAGGGCGTGGTTTGCAAACCGGTCATTTGGACGGCCCGTTCTGCCGCCGCTTGGCTGCTGAACGTGTCGAGGCGCTCGATAGGAAAGAAACTCTCGTGGGAGCCCAGCCAGTCGGCCAGCATGACCAGTCCGGCAAAACGGTGCTGCAGGGCGGGGTCAGTCGGCAGTGGACGGCCAGCAAATGAAAAAGCTCGTGGGAAGTTCTGCCTAGCGACCCGGAACAATCCCTCGATGGCAAGAAACGGGTCCCGCCCCTCGGGGTCTGGCTGCCACCATTTGGTCTTCGCTCGGTAGTAGTTGCCCGTTCGTTCTCGTAGCTTCATCAGAGAAAGCGGTTGGCCGTGATGTGACCAGGTGGCCAACAGGTAGCTCAAACAGTCTTCGGGCTGGGTGAACCACCCCATGATCTGCTCAAGGATCGGCCGGAATCTGTCGGCCAGTTCCGATTCGAAGAGGAGGGGACCCAGCTCCAGTACGTGTCCCGCCCGCGGCGCAGCTGAATCGAAAAGCCGGGCCTGAAACCCCAGGTTTGTTTTGCCTAGGTCGTGAAGGAAGGCGAGAACGGCGAGCTGATCGAGGTGCGCTTCATCTAGCGTCCCCCCGGTTGCGTTTGCGAGACGCGCGCGAACGGCGGGAAGGTTCGCGAGCTGGCGGAAAACCAACGAGACATCCAAGCAATGCGCCCACAGCGGTAGTGCCGCCACTTGTGGTGGCTCGTGACTCACCGTTTTCGTCTTGCCCCAACAACTCTCCACGGGAGCTCCTGCATGTCCGCGGTGCTCGCGACGGAACCATATCAGTGTATACCGGGGTCCGGACAGGATGTCGCCTCGCTCGGCGCGCGTGGATTGAAACGCCTTCCGCTTCAGGGAGTCGACCACGATTGGGCATCGCTTCTCGCATGGGCCCCGTGTTGACAGACCCCGCATTGCGCCTGCGTTCTGACCTCAAACCGCGGCTGTCTGGTTCGGGAGACTCTCCACGGACTGAATGCCGATCGTCGCACCTACCCGTCCTTTGCTCGTGGATTCAACCGCACCTGCAATCCGATGCTCGACCATCCGACGACAGTAGGCACGGAACTCAAGCAACTCAGTCTCCACCGAAGTCGGTGCGGTTCAATTTGGCCGACCGGCAGTGAAGGATGACCATCTCACGCTTTGCGGTGGTGACTTGTGTGATCCATGTGGGCCTGATGCAGGTGCTGACGCACCATCTCGCACAACTGAACATCCGGCTTTAACGCATGCGCTTTCATGCCGATATACGTGTTGACCTATACAAGCGCAGCCGCGGCGGGCAACCTTCCAACTGCTGGAAGCGGCTCCAGAAGGAGAGATCCATGGCTGTCAAAGTCCTAAAATCCTCAGGCGAGAAGGGGGATCATCCCGGCATTGCCGCTGCAGCCAGCCACGCCATGGGTGCCAGCTTCCCCTACGCTGTTCTTGAGCACCTGGCCGAAGGCTTGGTACTTGTGAACCAGACCGGACGCATCACCCAGTGGAATCGAGCCATGGAGAGCATCACCGGGATAGCGCGCGAGCGTAGTCTGGGACGAGCGGTTTGGGAGATCTACGACGCTCATGTCGAGACCGCTCACCCCACCACGGATGTGAGTATCGAGCCTCAGGTCAGAGCCCTCATCCGCGAAGCAGTCCGTGACCCGGCCTCTCCCCGGCTACGAGCGCGTACGGAGTTCTCCTGGTGGCGGCCGGACGGTGAGACGCGGGTGCTTCGAGCCGACGCGTTCGCTCTGGGGTCTCGGGATCACTGCACCCTCGGCTACGTGGTCAACGATGTCACGGATGACCACCGAACAGAGAGCGCTCTTCGCCTCACCCAACTCTCGGTCGATCAAGCCGCCGATCTCATCCACTGGATCACTTCCGACGGGCGCCTGCTTTACGTGAGTGATTCCAACTGCGGGCGCCACGGATACTCCCGCGAGGAACTCCTTAACATGACCATCTTCGATCTTGACCCATTCCTCACTCCGGAAGACTGGGATAACCTGTGGGGCGCCATATGTGAGCAGGGCTCCATTACCGTTGAAGGGGTCCACCGCACCAAGTCTGGTGAGATGTTTCCCATTGAGGTGGTGGGGAACTACGTCCTTCACGACGGCTGTGAATACAACTTCGCCTATGGGCGCGACATCACAGAACGAAAGCTGGCCGAGCAGCAACTACACCAGGCCACGGAGGGTCTCGAGAGGTCCAACCGGGAGTTGCGGGAGGCCACGCGCATCGCCGAAGAAGCCACCCTGCAGCTCAGAGAGATGAATGAAAGGCTTCTGCAGACTCAGGAAGCCTTAGCCATTCAGGCTCGCACCGATTCCCTTACTGGAAGCTTCAATCGTGGGGCTGTGCTTGGGAGGCTGGATGAACTCCTTGCCCAGGCCGACCGCAACAACTCCGGCCTTGGAGTGAGCATGATCGATATCGATCACTTCAAACATGTCAACGACACCTACGGTCACCAGGCCGGAGACCTGGTGCTGCGCGAGGTGGCAGACCGGTGCCAGAAAACGCTTCGGCCGTATGATGCATTCGGTCGCTTCGGAGGTGAGGAGTTCCTGGCGGTTGTTCCCGACACTGACGAAGAGAGCCTGCGCTTGGTTCTTGAACGACTGCGGGCTCGTATTGCTGAGAAACCCATCCGGGTGCAGACCGACGACATTGCAGTCACGGTGAGTATTGGCGGGACGGTGGGGAGAGCGATATCAGCCGATGCTCTCATCAGCCGGGCCGATGCGGCCCTCTACTTGGCAAAGGACCGGGGCCGCAACCGACTGGAGATGTCCGCCTGACCCGCAAGCCGATAGCCACAGCTTCCAGCCCCCCTCAGCAAGACCGTCGAACTCACCGCTCCCTGGAGCCAGCGTGTTGCTCCAGTTGCTCCGCCAGGGCTAGCACCGGCACCTCATCGGCTGAAGGATCCGCGAACAGCCCGTAGCGGTCGGTCGAGCAGAAGGGGCAGCCTTGGTTCACTCGGCGTGGGGATTGGTGCAAAGCTCAAGATCCACCCGCTCAACATCCGAAGAACCCCGCGCTCCCACGGCCATCAGGGCAAGCAGGCGGCCAGACGCTGGTCTCTGCGCGCAATCAAGCAGATGATCGAGATCATCTGCCAGAAGAAGCGGGCTTCTGCCGAAGTCCTTCTCTATCTGCCTCATTCTGGGCCGGAGATCCTGGGTGAAGGCGCGTGAAGAATGGTTTAGTCAGGAGGGTTGTGCGGCAAGCCCGGCAAAGATGGCGGCCACCCGGCCCCCGTTGGCATCTGGCTCCGCCTGAGCAGCAACCTTGGCGCGCAGCAGCTCGACGAAGACCTCGACCAAGACCGGATCGAGCTGCGAGCCGGCTACCCGCAAGAGCTCCTCCTGCGCCTGTTTGGTTGTCAGTAGCCTCCGGTACGGTCTTTCGA
>JAFGIH010000196.1 GCA_016929985.1 Thermoleophilia bacterium
GGGGCGGCGGGCGCGGCAACGACGCGACGCGGCGAGCACCAGGTGCGATGATGACGCGGGAGGCGCCGATGTCCCCTGACGTGAAACCCCAGCTGTCGCGACGACTGCGTCGCGAACAGCGGACGCTCGAAGTGATGATCCGCATGTACTGCGCGGCCCGCCATGGCGGCGCCGCGACCCTTTGCGACCAGTGCGCTGAGCTCCTCGTCTACGCCGGTCAGCGCATCGAACGGTGCAGATTCGGCAACGACAAGCCCACCTGCGCCCGCTGCACGGTCCATTGCTTTCGCGCCGATATGCGGGAGCGGATACGCGAGGTCATGCGCTACTCGGGCCCGCGGATGACCTCCCGCCACCCCTATCTGGCTATCAGCCATCTGCTCGACAGACGGCGGACGCCGGAGGAGCGGTAGGGCTGGTGGGTCGATCTCGGTGCTTGTCATCGTCGCCGTGGTCGACGCTAGCGGGCGGGACGTGAGCGTCGCCTCAACAGCTTCTCACCAGGCAGCCGGCCAGTTCTCGCGAGATCGGCAGACCGGTATGAAGCTCGAGCCAAAGCCATTGTCCGGAGGGGTTCACCTCGAGGAATACGTGCTCGCCCTCCGGAGTGACTATCAGGTCGTAGGCCCCGTAGACCAGGCCCAGCTTCCCGTGCAGAACGAGCAGTCGATCGCAGACGTCGTCTGGAGGGGCGCAGGGGACATAGTGGAGGCGACTCTGCCGTCTCCGCCAGTCCAACTCCGCTCCGGCCAGCGCCTGCGAGTCGATTCTGACGCTAAACAGCCTTTCGCCGATGATGGTCACCCGCAGTTCATAGGCCTTTGGGATGCGGCGCTGGAAGATCCCCGGGGCGACTTGGATCTCCTCGGCCTTCTGATGGATCTGCTCCAGCTCGACCTGCGAGGTGAAGATGAATCGGTCGGGGATGTCTGCGTACCAGGTCACCGGCTTGTAGATCGTGCCCTCTCCTGTATCGGCAAAGTCCGCGAGCGCGGTGGGGTCGTTGCTAATCCGGGTAGCGGGGATCGCCAAGCCGGCTTGGCGGGCCAAGCAGAGCTGAACAGGCTTCTCGCGTGCGACCAGATCGGCTGCTCGCGGGTTGATCCAAAATGCCCTGGGGGTGAAGGCAGTGAGCGCGTTCAGGACGCTCCGCCATTCGCGGTCGATGAAGCCCTCAACCACGGGCATGGGTTCGGCACCGTACTCCGCCAGGCTGAAGGGCTTCACCCGCCACCAGACGGCTCGTACCTCACTCAGCCGGATGGCGCCGTGGGCCGTGGCGATCTCTCCGTCGGCCGCGTCGTTCTCGAGCCGGTAGGTGATCCGCGACTCTTCAGGGCAGAGCCGGTTGAAGAGAATCGGTGCTGCTCCCAGGGTCTCCAGTTCGCGGGCGACCGCGTCGATGTGGGGATCGGGCAGTTGGCCGACGATCAGGACAAGCGTGGTCACCCGTCGGTGTCGCTCCCGCACTTGAACCCCCACGAGCACTCCACGGTACCCGTGGCCGTCCAAGTCATGTCTTGCCGCCCTTCCTCTCCGTCATCCACAGGGGTCTGGCTCTCCTCGAACTGCACCCCGAAGGGCAGCTTTCTCAGGCGGACCGGGCCGGTGAGATGGCGCGAGACGATCTCCGAGACCATGGGCAGCGCCCGTACAGCCTCGAGCTCGCCCAGGGCCTCTGCTTCGCGCACCGCCCCGTCGGCTCGCGCGAGTGCTCTATGGGCCTCCGGTGGGCAGCGCATGGAGTCGGCCGACAATCCCAGTCTCTCCAAGACTGCGGCTGGGTCTTCGACGAACTCACGAAGGGTCCGCTCGTTGTAGGTGAGGATATAGGAGAGCAAAAGGTGCTGGGTGAGCTCTTCGCGTGTGGGCATGTAACCCTCCTCTCAGGCGTAGAGATAGACGAAGTTCTGAACGGGCCGTTCGTCCCCGGTCTGGTAGTCCACCTGGAATTTCTTCCTGCGTCCCGGGGCAGGGAACTCGGCCGGCGGGATCACCAGACAGACCAACTGCTCTTCGCCCGGAGCGAGCCGCAGGTGGCTGTAGGAATCGAGTTGCAGGTTCGCTCGGGGCACCTCCCCGAGAAAGACTTCACGCCGCATCGCGGGCCCGCCCCCCGGCCGGTTCAGCACCTGCGCAGCGTCGAAACCAAAGCGATGGTGAACGAAACGCTCGCTCACGTCTTCGCGAGGCCAGCGCCGGCCTGACGACATGCCGGCTCCGCGGGCCTCTCCGCCGACCTCGGCCCGAGGGATCCTGGTCACGACGTTCGCGCCGAGGGGGCCCGCGCCGGCCTCGTAGAGACGCGCCGCGTCGGTAGCCGACGGCTGGAGGACGCTGGTGCTCGTGAGATGCTCCGGCACGAAGGGCAGCGGGAAGCGCTCGTCCAGATCGTTGAAGCGGGCGCGGTCGTCGACGACCGTGATCAATAGCTTGGGCCGGATGACGACCGCGGATGTGTTGATGGCCGGGTACGTCACCACGATCGCCTTGTTCGGATCCTCGACTTTGAGAAGGATCGTGTTGTGGCTGCCGGCCTGCGGGTTGACGTAGGGGTCCCAACTGAAGCAACGAGCGGCATGGTGGAGCAGAGAGTAGCTGTCGAAGACCCGGGCGTTGAAGCAGGCGTGCGCGATGAACATGTCCGGAGGCGTCCAGGTCACGGTGGCGTAGTGTGTGCACCCGGCCGGGATGAGCGGGATCGCTTGGTTCTGGATGCCCACCATGGTGGCTGCCTGGTTTCCGATGTACACGTTGTACGCCGTTTCCAGGGTGACGGGGCTCGCGTCCATGGTGCCCAGGTTGTCGATCACGATCTTGACCTGCGTCGGCTGACCGGCAGGGACAGGGAAGGTGGCGAACTGGATGGCGGGGCTGAGGAAGCTGATGTTGCTGCCCGCCCAGCTCGGATTCAC
>JAFGIH010000197.1 GCA_016929985.1 Thermoleophilia bacterium
CCGCCGAACAGCACTTCCTGATGGGCCACCAGACCGGGCAGCCGGACGCTGTGGATGGGCACCTGCTTCTCGGAGCCGGCTGTGCGCCAGGTCTCCTCGATCCGGACCCTGGTGAGACGCGACGTGCCCGACGGCATGTCGAGCTTACCCTCATGATGGAGCTCGATGATCTCGCACGCCTGGAAGTGCTCGGCCGCCCTTTTCGCGAACTCCATCATCAGTACCGCCCCCATGGCGAAGTTGGGCGCTATCAGCACCGGAACGTCGTTGATCTCGATCTCCCGCTCGATCTCGGCCAGGTCGGACGGCGAAAGCCCTGTCGTCCCGATCACCACCGGCACCCGCCAGCGCACGCACAGAAGTGCGTTCTCGCAAACGACCGCCGGCGTGGTGAAGTCCACCATGACCTCCGGAGCCGTCTGCATTATCGCTTCCTCCAGCGACACGAAGCGGAGTGCAGTCTGCACGCCGACGAACTCCTCGGCCGCGAAGGCCGGATCGATGACTGCGACCAAGTCAAGCTCGGGGTCGCCCACTATGGCGGCGCAGGTCATGCGCCCCATCCGCCCGCAGGCCCCCGATACCGCTACGCGGATCTTCCCTTCGCCTGAACCCTCAGCGCCATCGCCCATGGTTCCCTCTCAGTCGAGCCCTGCAAGACAGTCTTCGGGCACCGCCGCGGTGAAGCACTTCTCGTCGGCGCCGATGCCGACCACCGACAGCGCTCCCGGTCGATAGACCTCGTTGGCCAGCTCCATCACCTGCTCGCTGGTGACCGCCTCTATGCGTCTGGCCAGCTCATCCAGGGACAGTATCTCCGTGTTGGTGAGCACCCCTTTGCCGAGCCGGGTCATGCGGCTGGAGGTGCTCTCCAGCCCCAGGATCATCCTGCCCTTGAGATGCTCCTTGGCGCGCTGGAGTTCGTCCGCGGGCACCAACTCCTTCACCAGCCGCACCAGCTCCCGGCCGACCGTCTCCATGACGGTCTCCAGCCGTTCGGGACGGCATCCGAAGTAAAGACCGGACATGCCTGTCTCCGCATACATGCCCGAGAACGAGTAGACGCTATACACGAGTCCCCGCTTCTCCCGGACCTCCTGGAAGAGCCGCGAGCTGAGCGACCCGCCGAAGAGACTGTCGAGCACGGAGAGCTGAAAACGCCGCTCGTCGTCTCGAGCCATGCCGACGCCGCCGAGGCACACGTGCATCTGCTCGGTCTCCTTGCTGACGAAGTGGCGCCTCGGGGTCACTTCGGGAGTCTTTCGGATCCGCTGTGGATTGGAGCCGTCGGCCACGTCGTGCCGCTCTAGAAGCAATCCGCGTAACTGGTCGTGGTCGATGTTGCCCGCGGCCGCCACCACCATGTCGCCGAACTGGAAGCGCGCGTCATGGTAGGCGCGGATCTCCTCTTCCGACGCCCCCGCGACGGTCTCCCGGGTGCCAAGGATGGGGTGAGCCAGCGGATGACCGTCCATGACCACCTCGGCCAACACGTCGTGGATGAGGTCCTGGGGAGAGTCGTCGACCATGGCGATCTCCTCCAGCACCACCTCTCGCTCCCGGTCGAGGTCGGTGAAGGTCGGGGTGAGCAGCATGTCGGTGATCACGTCCAGAGCCACGGGCAATTGATCGTCCAGAAAGCGGCCGTAGACGACCACGTACTCCCTGGAAGTGCTGGCGTTCAACTCCCCCCCAAGGGTGTCGAAGACCTGGGCGATCTGTTCCGCCGTGTACTTCGACGACCCCTTGAAGAGAAGGTGCTCTATGAAATGCGTGGCGCCGTGAAGAGGCGCCGACTCGTCTCGCGACCCAGCCGGGATCCAGAAACCCATGCACACCGAGCGCAGATGGTCCAGCTTCTCTGTGATCAGGCGCTGTCCGTTGGCGAGAAGCTCCAGGCGATAGCTGTCAGTCGGCACTGCCTTCCTTTGCAGAGAGGTTCTCGAGCAGCCGGAGGCTGATCTTCTCTTTGCCGCCCTGCTGCTGCACGTCCAGTACTTCCACTCTCACCAGGTCGCCACGGTTGACCACTTCTTCCACGGTGGCCACCCGGCGGTCGGCCAGGCGCGAGATATGGACGAGGCCGTCGGTGCCCGGCTTGAGGGTAACGAACGCCCCGAACGAAGTGGTCGAGGCCACCCGGCCCTCGACGATGTCGCCGACCTGAGTCTCGCGGGTTATGAGACCGATGCGCTCCAGGCAGGCGTCGCCGAGCTTGCCGTCGCTGGCGAAGACCTTGATGAGACCGTCCTCGGCCACATCGATGGTGCACTCGAACTCCGCCTCCATGCCACGGATCGTCTCGCCGCCCTTGCCGATGACCGCTCCGATCTTCTCCGGATCGATGCGGATGGTGCCGATGCGAGGCGCGAAGTCGGACAACTGGGTGCGGGGCGCGCTTATCGTGCTCGTGATCTTGTCCAGGATGAAGAGACGGGCTCTGCGAGCACGCTCGAGAGCATCCTTCATGATCTCGAAGGTCACACCCTGGATCTTGATGTCCATCTGCAGAGCGGTGATGCCCTTGTCGGTGCCGGCCACCTTGAAGTCCATGTCGCCCAAGTGGTCCTCGACGCCGGCGATATCGGTCAGCACCACATAGTCGTTACCCTCTTTGACCAGACCCATGGCGATGCCGGCCACCGGGCGGGCTATCGGTACGCCTGCATCCATCAGAGCAAGGGTCGACGCGCACACGCTGGCCATCGAACTGGAACCGTTGGATTCCAGAGTCTCCGAGACTAGACGGATGGTGTAGGGGAAGGCTTCTTCATCGGGGATGACCGGGACGAGCGCCCGTTCCGCCAAGGCCCCGTGACCGATCTCGCGCCGGCCGGGACCGCGCATGAAGCCGGCCTCACCCACGCTGAACGGCGGGAACTTGTAGTGATGCATGAACCGCTTCGACTCCTCGATGCCGAGGCCGTCGATGCGCTGCTCGTCGCGGGCTGCGCCCAGAGTGAGGAGCGTGAGCACCTGAGTCTGACCGCGCGTGAAGAGGCCGGAGCCGTGCGTACGCGGAGCGACCTTGGTGTCGCAGTCGAGCGTACGGATCTCGTCCACGCCACGTCCGTCAGGACGCTTCTTGTCAACGGCGATGACCCGGCGCACGGTCTCTTTCTCCACCGCGTCGAAGGCCTTAGCCAGAGCGGCCGCCTGGGCTGCCGCGTCCTCAGCGCCCTCGGCCGGAGGCCACGCCTCGAGGACCTGCTGCTTGACGGCGGCGACCGCATTGGAACGCTCGTGCTTGTCGAGAACGTTGCTCGCCCGCTCGATGTCGCCGGCGAAGCGCGCTCTGATCTTGTCCACGAGGGCCGGATCAGGCAGCTTCTCCACGAACTCCATCTTGGGCGCGCCCACCTCGGCGGCCCAGGCACGGATTACCTCGCACTGCTTCTTTATGGCTGCGTGGGCGACTTCCAGACCCGCCAGGATATCGGCCTCATCGACCTCTTCACAACCGGCCTCGACCATGCCGATGGCTTCGCTGGTACCGGCTACCACCAGGTTGACCAGGCTCTGATCGATCTCGTCGTAGGTGGGGTTGACGACCCACGAACCGTCGACCTTCGCGACCCGCACAGCCCCGACAGGTCCCTGGAACGGACCTTCCGAGAGGCTGAGCGCCGCCGAGGCCCCGGCCACGGCCAAGACGTCATAGGGATTGGTCTTGTCCACGGAGAGCACCGTGGCCACGATATGCGTTTCCTTGTTGAAACCCTTGGGCCACAGAGGCCGGATGGGCCTATCGATCAAACGTGCGATCAAAATGGACTGATCACTCGCCCTGCCTTCTCTCTTGATAAAACCGCCGGGGATCTTGCCCGCGGCGTACATGCCCGCCTCCACGTCCACCGTGAGGGGGAAGAAATCCACATTGCGTTCGTTGGACGCCACGACAGCTGTCACCAGCACCATGGTGTCGCCCGAGCGGACCACCACAGCCCCGCTGGCCTGCTTCGCCAACCTGCCGGTCTCAAAGGTGATCGTCTTGTCGCCGAGGGTTACTTCTGTCTTGCTCACTCCACTGGCCACTTTTCTCTGCTCCCGTCTGAGGACCGCTCCTGGGCCCTCTCCTTCATTCGATTCTCTACTTCGCTGCTACTTCTTGTCGCCGGCCGTCGTCTGCTACCTACGGAGACCCAGGTCTTTGACCACCGTGCGATACCTCTCGACATCCTCTCTCTGCAGGTAGTTGAGGAGGCGGCGCCGGTGACCCACCATCTTGAGGAGGCCCCGACGCGAGTGGTGGTCTTTGGAATGGATCTTGAGATGCTCGGTCAGTACGTTGATCCGCTCAGTGAGGATGCCTATCTGCACCTCTGGGGATCCGGTGTCGACGTCGTGCTTCTTGAAGCGGTCGATGATCTCGGTCTTGCGATCTTTGCTCAGCATGCATGGCCTCCTTGGGCTCCATGCTCCCAGCGGGGACTCTGTGGTCCGGGCCGAGATGCAGGTTTCAACGCCGGCGGACGCCCGCGTTAGGAGTTCGCAGCGCGCTGCTGCCTCGGGGCCCGCCCCGCCCGAGCGGATTGCGCTCGAAACGGTGATGTAGGTTACCACGGTTCAAGCGCGCACGCGCGGGCGCCGAAGTATGTAGTGCTGTCTGGATCTATCGTTGAGAGATCGATGCGTGCTGCACCTTCCATACTCGGCATCCTCGGAGGACTTGCGGGCCTGAGCGTTCACGCCGTGCTCCTGGCGCGGTTCTTCTCCCAGTCCTACGGTCTCTTTCAGACCTTCCTCGAGTTGCTCCTCGCGCTCGTTCTCGGTCTGGCGGCCTTGCTCGTCGCGGCCATCTGGCGCCGCTCGGCCAAGACCCTCGCCGTCTTCTTGCCGGTGTTGGGGGTCTTGGGCTTCTTCCCCCGTCCGCTGAGCTGGATACCGGCAGGCGTCCTGCTGGCCGCTGCCGGCGTGGTCGCGTGCGTCACCGCCCTTCACCGGTCTGACGCGGGTCGTCTCGGCGCCCCGGC
>JAFGIH010000198.1 GCA_016929985.1 Thermoleophilia bacterium
ACGGCCGCAACGCGGAGTGGGCCGAGCAGGCGGTGCGGGAGGCCGTCTCCCTGCCCGCGCAACAGGCCCTCGAACAGAACGTCATCGACTTCGTCGCCGCCGACCTCACCGCCCTCCTCGCGGCCATCGACGGCTACGTGACCACCCCCAAGGGCCTCACCCTCCAGACGGCCGGCGCACCGATCCACGAGGTGGAGATGAGCTGGGTGAAGCGCTTCCTGCACGCCGTCGCCAATCCCGACGTCGCGTACATCCTCATGACCGTCGGCATCCTGGGACTCATCACCGAGATCTCCACTCCCGGCCTGGGAGCCGGGGGCGTGGTGGGCGTCATCTGCCTGGTGCTGGCCTTCTACGCGTTCCAAGTGCTTCCGGTCAGCCTGGCCGGCATCGCCCTCATCGTGCTGGCCATGATCCTCTTCGTAGCCGAGATCAAGGTCCAGAGCCACGGCATCCTGGGGGTGGGGGGCGCCGCCGCGATCATCCTGGGCGGAATGCTGCTGTTCGACACCGACGTCGCCTATCTGCAGGTCAGCTGGCCGGTGCTCATCGTGGTAGCGGCCCTCATGCTGCTCTTCTTCGGCTTCGTGGTGGCGAAAGTGGCCCAGTCGCTGCGGCGGCCCCACGTCATGGGTGCGGAGAGTCTGGTGGGCGCCACCGGCGTGGTAGTCTCGGACCTCAGCCCTCAGGGGCAGGTGCGGCTGCATGGTGAGATCTGGCGGGCAAGGACCGAAGGAGACGTCCTGCCTAAAGACACGCCCGTTGAGGTACATAGGATGGAAGGACTCACGTTGATCGTGCGCCCAGTCAAAGACCAGAAGGGGGAGTGATGGAGTCCAGCACAATAGCCGTCATCGTCGTCGTGGTGGTCTTGGTGATATTGATCCTGGCCTCGGCCATCAAGGTCTTCCCCGAGTATCAGCGGGGCGTCATCTTCCGGCTGGGACGCATCAACCCGCCCAAAGGCCCGGGACTGTTCTTCATCATCCCCATAGTCGACCGCGTGGTGCGTGTCGACCTGCGCACCATCACCATGGACGTACCGGCCCAGGAAGTCATCACCAAGGACAACGTGCCGGTGAAGGTCAACGCCGTGGCCTACTTCCGCGTCATCGACCCCACGAGGGCGACCATCGAGATCCAGAACTACGTCGTGGCCACCTCACAGATCGCCCAGACCACGCTGCGCAGCGTCCTCGGCCAGTCCGACCTCGACCACCTGCTCACCGAGCGCGACAAGCTGAACACCCGCCTGCAGGAGATCATCGACGAGCAGACCGACCCCTGGGGTGTGAAGGTCAGCATCGTGGAGATCAAGGACGTGGAGATCCCGGCCAGCATGCAGCGGGCCATGGCGCGGCAGGCAGAGGCCGAGCGCGAGCGGCGTGCGAAGGTCATCGCAGCCGAGGGCGAGTTCCAGGCCTCCGAGAAGTTGGAGCAGGCCGCCGTGGTGCTGTCGAGGACCCCGGCCGCCATCCAGTTGCGCTACCTGCAGACCCTGGTCGAAGTCGCGGCCGAGAAGAACTCCACGACGCTGTTCCCGATCCCGATAGACCTGCTGGGGCCGTTCCTGGGGAAGCACCAGGGGTCGTCGTAGGCCCTCGGGTCGTAGGCCCTCGCGACAGGCCCGGCCGGCCCGACGTCCGCGGACTGCGTCGCCGCCCTGCGGACTGCGTCGCCGCTTTGCGGGTACCTCTGGCAAAGGTACACAATCCCAGTTGTGTACATTGCGTACCTTGTGTACATCTGCCAGAGGTCGACGTTAGTCAGACGTGCGGCGTCTCCAAGGGCACAGATCGCCGCGTTCCGCAAGAGGAATGGGCTCACTCAGGCAGCCCTCGAACGCGCCTTGGGGGCTCCGCCCAAGAGCGTGGCCCGCTGGAGATCGGCAGCGTCCTGCAATCGCGGACGGTCGACACCTTCCTGCGGCTGCTGATCAGTCATCCTGAGTTGCTGAAAGAGCTCTCCCCCTCCACCGCCAGATAGCGCTGCACCGTCGGCCCCGCCGCCCGCACCACTTCGTCGATCGATGCTGAGGCGAGCGGCTCCAGGCGCTCGAGATAGCGGACCATCACCAGCCCCAAGATGACGCTGTGGGCGAGGCTGCCGCGCAGGGCCGCCGTTGGGTCCTTGCTCCGCTTCACGAGTTGGCCGACGATCTGGCGCTCGACGAACTCCGTCATCAGAGTCGCGGCCTCCTCACGCTGCACGGCGTTGCGCAGGATCACGGTGAGCGGGTGGCGGGTGGTCTCGTCCTCCCATCTCTCGCAGACCATGCGCACGAGCCGCTCGCCCATCGTCGCGGGATCGCCCTCGAAGACGTGGCGGACGGCGTCGTCCATGTCGAACGGCCAGTCGATCGCCGCTTCGAACAAGCCGTCTTTGGACCCAAAGTAGTGCATGACGAGGGCGGGATCGACACTCGCCTTCTCGGCGACGCCGCGGATGCTCGTCTGGTCGTAGCCCACCGCCGCGAACAGCTCGCGGGCCGACTCCAGGATGCGCTGCCTCGTGGCCGTCTGCCCAGGCCGCCGGCCCCTGCGGGCAGCCGGCGCGTCTTCAGTGTTCCGCATCTCGTCCGTCGCCCCT
>JAFGIH010000199.1 GCA_016929985.1 Thermoleophilia bacterium
AGCCAAGGCGGCCGGCTTCAGAGTATCGCTGACGGCCATCCTCGGCCTCGGTGGCGCCGGCCGCTGGCTGGAGCACGCGCGGGCCACCGGAGATGCCTTCACAGCCATCGATCCCGACTACATCGGCATGCTCACTCTCATGCAGGCTCCGGGAGCTCCATTGGCTGAGGCGGTGGCTCGGGGCGAGTTCGTGCTACCGGGGCCCGAAGAGTCACTCCGAGAGCTGCGGGAGATCATCGCGGCCACCGACGTCACGGGCGCCGTCTTCCGCACGACCCACGCGTCGAACTACCTGGCCATCGAAGGAGTGCTACCCGAAGACAAGCAGGCGATGCTGGCCGCGCTCGACCACATCCTGGCTCGGGGCGACGCGACCAGGCTCAGGCCCGAGTCGCTTCGCGGGCTGTAGGCGAGCGGAGAGCACGGCGCGTCAGGGGCCTTCCGCGCCAAGCCGCCGGACCCTACTTCTTGGGGGCGTCCAAACCCCACTTCCTAAAGTACTCTTCGTAGAAGGGGGGTTGCTTGAAGTCGCCGTGCATGAAGAGGTTGTACTCCCGGTAACCTCTGCCGATCTCCTCGAAGTGATAGACACCGGCCATGAGCTCCTCGAGTCTGTCGGCCGGGGCCGTCAGCACCATCTCGTTCTCTTCGGCGCCGGCTCGTTCGAAGTCACCCGGGTCGGGGACCGTCACCTGGAAGACCCCGTTCAAGAACGAGGGGACCACCGAATGCACGCACGAGCCGATGGGGTCGAGGGTGGATGTCACCGCGGTTCCGTGAAGATGTCTGAGCGAGAGCAGCAGGTGTCTCAGCTGCCCGGGGATGCAGTAGATCATGACGATGTCGGGCTCGAAGCCGGCGTCCTTCAAGGGGCCGATCACCATGCCCGGGTACTCTCCCACGGGGAGACGCGTCATCTCCTGGGCGTGCTTCGCGGCCGCTTCTTTGTCGGCGATGAAAAAGGAGTTGGTGAACCCGTTGAGATAATCCTCGGGGGTCTCGACGAGCCCGTAGGAGATGATCGGTTCGAAACACCAATGGTCTTCGAGGAACATGGCGAGGGTCATCCCTTGACGGCGGGCGAGCGAGAACGCTTGGCAGACGGCAAGGTGCTCGCCCAAGTCCCTCTTGGGCCGGATGGCCCCTTCAGGCACCTCCGACTCGCTCTTGAGCAACTTGATGGCCAAGGGATAGGTCTTCAGGCGCAGCATCTGCTCGAGGTCTGAGCCGTACTTGTTGAACTCCGTCAGAGAAGTCATGTTGCGCTCTCCAATGCGTGGATTCCTGGTGTGGACCAGGAAAGAGTATATGCCTCCTCGGCTACGACGTGGAGGTCCACTTCTCCACCTGCACAAGGCAAGAATTCGGGGCCTGGCCGGGTGACGTGGGGGTGATGAAGCGCTTGGAGGTCAGCATGTTCACGCATCCCGCGGTGTCGGCCGAGTGCCCCGGCTCGCCCAGAGGCAGGTAATCACCGCACGACTCGTATGAATGCACCACCCCTGGCGGTAGCCGCTCCGTCACCTGGGCGGCCAGGATGACCTCCGCTCGGTCGTTGAAGGCCCGGATGAGGTCGCCGTCCTTGATACCGCGCGCAGCCGCATCCTTGGCGCTCATGCGCATGATCCAGTAGTGCTTGGTACCGCGGCCGTCGCCGGCGTCCACCGCCACGCGGTGGTCTTTGATGTCATTACTCCAACTGTCCTTCGCGTCGCCTACCGTGTGGAACGTGTAGCGCGGGTGTGGCGACACCATGGCCAGCGGGTATTTGTCGACGAGTCCGGTGGTGTGGTGCCCTTCCCAGCTCTCCAGGTACTGAGGGCCCATCACAGGGCGCTCCGGGTCTTCGCCGTCGGTCGCGTAGAAGCGTTTCAGACTGCTGGCAACGAACTCTATCTTGCCGCTCTGGGTTTGCAGGCCCTTGCCGGCGACCTGGTCCCAGATCGGCGGACCCCAATCCGGGGTGTCCTTCACCCGGTCTTCGGCGAACCAACGCAGAGCCGGTGTCGATTGCTGTTCCTTGGGGACCGGCACCATGTAGTAGCCCTTCTCCTCGAACTCCTCCCAGGTGATGCGCGAGGAGAGGTCGCTCGCGTGGAACACCCGTTTGACCCAGTCGAGGTCGGTGTGGCCGCCTTCTGTGTACTTGTCCCACAGACCGAGGCGTTTCGCGAGCATCGCGAAGATCTCGTAGTCGGACTTGGACTGGCCAAGGGGCTCGATGCACTTCTTCTGCAGCACTATGAGGCGGTGGTTCACCTGGTCGAACTTGTGGGTCCCGTATCCCGAGGGGTGGGCCCAGTCGCCGATGTCCCAGCGCTCGAAGTTGGTGCAGGCCGGCAGGATGATGTCGGCGAACTTGGTCTCACCCTCGAACCAGATGGCCTGGTTGACGACGAAAGGCACCTTGCCCTCGCGGTAGCCGCGGACGAAGCGGTTGGTCTCGGTCATGGTGCCGATGAACGAACCACCGTAGCGGTAGTACATCTGCACGTGAGGGTATCCGGAAGCCGGGTACTGATACTTCTTGAACTGCATCTCTATGGACCCGCCACAGAACCCCTTGCTGCGCCACTCGAGCTGTTCGTGGTGCATCATCTCGGGGATGAGCAGCCGGTAGCCGATCTGGCCCTCTGCGCCGTGTTGCGGGTTGGAGATGGTCCCCCCGTTGGGCCACATGCGCGGTGCGAGGCGGTAACCCGCCGCGGTGTTGGCGGTATCGGCAGAGATGCCGCCTTCCGAGTAACCGGGGAACCAGAAAGAGCGGTCGGCCGGGACGCCACCCGTGGTCGAGTAGATGTTGCTGCCCGGCTTTCCCAGACCCTGCATGGCGGCCAGAGCGATCATGGTACGGGCGAACTCGCCGCCGTAGGATGAGCGGGCCGCGCCGCCCCAACCGCCCATGCCGCCGGCGGCAAGCATGGTGCGCTTGGACCCCCAGGCGCGCGCGAGCGCACGGATCTCGCGCGCCGGGACTGTAGTCTCGCCCTCAGCCCACTCGGGAGTCTTGGGCACGCCGTCGCTCTCGCCGAGCACATATCGTCTCCACTCGTCGAATCCGGAGGTGTGGGACGTCACATATTCCTTGTCGTAGAGGTCCTCGGTGAGCCACACGAAGGCGATGCCCAGGCCCAGCGCCACGTCGGTACCCATGCGGGGCGCCAGCCACTTGTCGCCCACCAGGCCTGCCGTGTGGTTGAAGTAGGGGTCGATGAATATCATCTTGACGCCCAGGTCTTTCAGCCACTGCCGGCGGCAGGTGCTCTCGTGCGCTCCATACACACCGCAGGTGGTCTCGGGGTCGGACGACCAGAAGACCATCATCTCGCAATTCTGAAGGGCGTCCTCCAGGAGGTCGTACTGCTCGGGGATGCCCAGGCGGCCGGAGAAGCCCCACATGTGCGTCCCGCCCCACTGCCAGCCTTCCCAGCTGTCGGGGTTGTGCTCCACGTAGGTCATGCCCCACAGGTTCATGAAGCGGTTGTAGGCGCTGAACCGGTAGCCCACGTTCCCCCACATGTGGTGCGACGATGGAGTGGTCATCATTGAGGCGGGGCCGTATTCGCGCTTGAGCCGGATCATCTCCGCGGCGATCATGTCGAGCGCGTCGTCCCAACTGATGGGCTCGTAACCGGATTCCCCACGTTTGTGGGTGTTACGGCCGCCGTGCCCGGTGGAGCCTGGGGCCCCGTTGATGTCGAAGTCGACCCGCTTGAGCGGAGTGAGGATGCGCTTGGGAGAATAGATGGTGGACTTGTGGGCCACCGTCCAGTTTGAGAGGGTGGTTTTGCGGGGCGGCGTGAACTCCCGGCCCCTTGCCTTGATGGTCCACGAAGGACCGTCGCTCTCGTCGAACTCCAGGGGGACGATGCGCACGATCTTGCCCTCGCGCACGTCGACATGTACCGGGCCGCCTGTTGTCAGGTTCGTGAGCCTGCGCATCTCTGCCATCTTGTGCTCCATCGGCTGGATTCCCATCACACTAAACTACCGGTTGACCGGTTGTTATTCGCTGCTAAACTACCGGTTGTAACGTAGTTTGTCAACGACGCCGAACGCGGCCGGGTGCCCCGTGATCGGGGCAGAGAGGGTGCATCGCACTTGGCTCCAGGTTCGAAGCGCATGACGGCGGAAGCGAGAAAGCGGCAGATCGTCGAGGTGACGCTCGATTTGATCTCCGAATACGGCCTGAGGGGGGCGACGATGGCCCGCATCGCCGCCCGCGCCGGCATACGGCAGGCTTCGCTCTATACCCACTTCGAGAGCAGACACGCCATTCTGCTCGCCGGTCTGGATGCGGTGTATGAAAGGATCTACGCTTCCCGTGAGACTCCAACCGACGAGAACTCACTCGAGCGGCTCCGGCAGATGTGTGATCATCATCTGGAGCTATGGAGCAACCAGGGCGAGAAGCATCACGCGCATCAACTGATGGAGTTCGTGTCTGGAGCGCGGAGTGAGGGCCTGAGCGAGATCGTGGCGGCGAAACACTTGGCCTCCATAGAGCAGTACGCTCAAGTGGTGCGTGACGGCCAGGCCGAGGGGACGATTCCCGCGTGTGTCGATGCAGACCAAGTTGCGTGGCTCATCACCGGGTGGGCGTTCGCGGGAGACGTCTCGCATCTGCTGGGATTCAGCAAGTTTCTCGAGCCCAGCGTAGGTGTCCATTGGCTCGACGTGATATTCGCCAGTTTTGCAGCGGAACCAGCCGCCTCCCCGGCTTGACACCGTTCACTGCCTCCACTATTATCTCCGGTCGCGTCTAGAAGGAGGCAGTGTGAAAACCTATTCGGCGAAACCCGGTGAGGTTCAGCG
>JAFGIH010000200.1 GCA_016929985.1 Thermoleophilia bacterium
ACCGGGATCGAGACCGTCCATCCCGTCACGCTCCTGGCCGAGGCTTACGGGGTCTGACCGCCGCCGCGCTCCGGTCGCGGCGGGGCAGGACTAGCCGGACGTACCCTTCTTGGTGGTCTTCGCGGCGTCCTTGGCTGCCTTCTTGGCCGCCGCCCGCTTCGCCGCCTTCTTGGCCGCCCTCCTGGCCGCCGCCTTCTCGGGCGTGGTGGATCGCGCCGGCGCGCCTTTGGCACCCGGCGCCTTGATCTCCCCACCCGGCGCGGCGCCGCTCTGAGCGCCGGTCCCGACGGCGGTGACGGCCCCAGCGGCCGCCGAGCCTGCCACGGCGGTGCTTCCAGCCACCGGGCCCAGCGTCCCCCGTCTCCGAGCCCGCCGGATCAGCCAGTAGGCGAAAGGCGGCACCAAGACCAGAACCACCAGACCGATGACCTGCGCCTCCACTAATCCCCAGAGCATCGGCTCGTTCTCCCGAAAGAATGAGATGAAGAACCGCCCCAACGAGTACAGCCATGCGTAGGTCAAGATGGTCAGACCATCAATCCGTCGCAGTCGCGGCATCAGCCAGATCAAGAGCGCTACCACCACGACCAACCACACCTGCTCGTACATGGGAGTGGGATGCGTCGGCACCCCCAAGAGAGAGTCGGGGATGAACGACTCCGGGTTCACATAGGTGAGATGCCACGCCGACGTCGTCGGGCCGCCCCAGGTGTCGCCGTTGATGATGTTCGCGCACTTGCCGATGATCTGTCCGCTGGCGAAGGCGAGCGCCGTGGAGTCGATCACCTTGAGCACGGAGATCTTCTTCCACTTGCAGTAGAGGAGAACTCCCACGAGTCCCCCGCCGACGACGCCGTAGATGGCCAGACCCACCAGCTTAAGACCAAAGATCTTGTCGGGGTTATCGATGTAATAGCCCAGGTGATCGAAGATGTGCACCAGCCGGGCCCCGATGACCCCACAGGGAACGCCGAAGATGGCTATGCCCAGAACGTGCTCGGGAGAGATACCCCGGTGCTTCAGCTCGCGGGACATCACCCACAGGCCAAAGGCCACCGCCACGGCCATGATCACACCGTACCAGCGGAACTCCAGCGGCCCCAGCTTGCCGATGACCGGGTCGATATCGATGGTCATGCTCTGGACCCCACGGCGCGGAAGACGACACCGCTCCGCAGTCGCCGGACTCCGCGAGGCCGGGCCTTCTGGACGCCCCTACTTGTCATAGAACAGCACCCCAGCTTCTGCCCAGTTCTCTTTGGGGTAATCCTCGATCATCACGGCCACCTGGTCCTCGGTGGCGCCGGTGTACTTGACCACCACCGCGGTGAGCTCCTTGACCAACCGGCGCTTCTGCTCGACACTGCGGCCTTCGAGCATCTTCACTACGACAAGGGGCACGGCGTCCTCCTCTTCTCCCACTCCCGCTCCTGCGCGGATCATGCTTGGGTACTCTACCATCCGGAGCGGGAGAGAGGCCTGGATCAAGGTACGGCGCCCTCGGTACGGCGCCGGTCGGAGCACGGGTGGTGAGTCCGGCCGGTTTCAGCGCGCTCCAAGCAGCGGCCGGTACGAATCCTCGAGACTCTCTACCGGGAGCCATACGAGAGCTTCCTCGGCCTCGCCCACGGAGTAGGCCCGTCCCTCGAGAAAGCGCAGTGCAGTGAGAGCGGCGGCCAAGGCATCCAGGGAGTCGTGGTCGAAACGGCCATCCCACACGAGCCCCTCCTCCCTCAACACACCCAGGCGTTGGCTCTGCCCAGTGGTGGTCGACTTCTTGGCCGGCGTTCCGCCGAGTAGCGTGACGAAGCTCGCGTGCGGGTAGACCTCGATGACCGAGCGGCCGGCGCCCATCTCCCGCGGGAGCCGGTAGCCGAGCTCACCCACAAGATCGTAGATGCGGAAGCCCATCTCCATCCAAGAGTCGGCCTCCGCCCGCTCTCGCGGAACCTCATACAGGGGGATGCCACGCCGGCGCAGTTCCCGGTCGCACACCCGGCCCTGATAGGGCTTCTCCCCAAACTCCCCTTCTGCGAGTAGGCCCTTACTCACCCCGCAGGGAGCGTCCACCGCGACTACCTCGGGACGGCGGGCATCCACCCAGGCGGCGATTCGCTCCGGCTCGCTCGTATCGAGCCACTCTCGTACCACGCCGCCCTTGACAAGCACGCAGGTGCACGGTCTCGCCCAGGCGACGTCGATGCCGGCCACCCGGTTTCTCGGGCCTCGCCCGAGAGACCGTACGGCCTCTCCGAGGCGACCGACGCTCACGATCCCGAACCGGAGGCCGCCAAGCCCTGCAGGTCGAGGGCGAGCTCCTGCAAACGCCGCACTTCTTGCTCCACCTGGCGCGTGCCCGCCGTCGACTGATTGCCTGCCTCGTTGATGCTCTGGATGGCCTCGGCTATCTGCTCCAAGCCGGCCAGCTGCTGCTGGCTCGAGGCGGTGACCTGCTGCGACGATTCGGCATCCTCGGACGCGCGCTCGGACAGATTCTGCATGAGCTCCGCGGTCTCCACGGAGCGCTGCCTCCCCGCTTCGACGCTCTCACGGCCGCGTTCGGCCGCCTGCGCGGCCGTTTCCGAGGCCTTCTGGATCTCGCTCAGGATGGTGCGCACCTGGACGACGGCCTGCTTCGATTGCTCGGCCAGGTTCTTGACCTCCTGGGCCACCACTGAGAAGCCTTTGCCGTGCTCACCGGCTTTGGCAGCCTCGATGGCAGCGTTCACCGACAGAAGATTCGACTGCTCCGCTAGATCGTTCACCGCCGCCACCACGTCCCCCGCCGCTTGGGTCCGCTCCCCCAGCCTCTCGATGGTTTCGGACAGCACACCCATGTCGCCCTGCATCTGCTCGATATCCGACGCGGTCTGCTCCACCAAGAGCCGGGCGGACCCGAGTGACTGTGCAGCGTTTTGTGCCCCCTGGGCTGCGGACGAGGCCTTCTCATGCGCGAGTACGGCCGTCTGCTTGACTTCCTCCACCGTGGCTGTGGTCTCATTCGTGGCGGCCGCGGTCTGCGCGGTGTTGGCCGCGACCTGTGAGGCGACCGCCATGAGCTCCGTAGTCGCGGTGCTGAGATTGCCGGCAGCGGTCCTCAGCCTGTGTACAAGGCTGTGAGAAAGCCTCCAGGTCAGAAAGACCCCCAAGATGACCCCGACCGCCACGAGAACGCCGGCCAGCGCCATCCCAAGGGTGTCGTCGAGCCCGTATCCAAGCCACACGATAGCCACCACCCCAAGGATGACTACGTCGAGAACCATCAGACCGTATCCGATCGCCAACCGGCGTTGGACCGCCAACCTATCGCCGAACCAGGCCACGACCACCCCCTCAGGTTCTGTGTGGGACTCCGCACTGCGCCGGCGCGCGGTGCGAAGAACCGCTACTTCTATCGGAAGCTTTGCGGTAATGCTTGAAGGATCGACCAACGAGCCTCGTCGATCGGCCCAGAGCGCCGGAGATCCGTCAGGTCCCGGGCCCACCACCGCTCCGGTGCTCCCGCAGCAGACCCAGGAACTCCTCGCCGTACTTCTCGAGCTTGCGGCTTCCGACGCCGCTCACCTCCAGCAGCTCTTCGGGAGCGACCGGCCGCCTGGTGGCCATCTCCCACAGGGTCGCGTCGTGGAAGATCACGTACGCCGGCAAACCTTCCCGCTCGGCGATCTCTCTGCGCACGGCCCGGAGCTCTTCGAAGAGGGCCTCGTCGTCCGCTGAGCCGGGGTGGTCCACCGACCCTCGGCCCTCCGCCGAGCCGGAACCGCCCGCCAAAGCCCGGCCCTCCGCCGAGCCGGCGCCACCGCGCTTGGGTGGCCTCGGCTTGGTCTTCGTCTTCGTCTTCCCCGCCAACGTCACCCGGGGGCGGGCGAGCATGAGCGTGGTCTCTCCCCGCAGCACCGTCGCGGCGGCGGGGGCCAGCTTGAGCACCGGATACTCACCCATCTCGTGGCGCAGGTATCCCAGGTGCACCAGCTGCATCAGCAGACTCCGCCAGGCCTCCACGCTCGTATCCGTCCCGATGCCGTACGTGGACAGGCGGTCGTGCCGTAGGTCCAGGACCCGCTGGTTCTTGGAACCGCGCAAGACCTCCACCACATGGCCCACGCCGAACCGCTCCCGCAACCGGTAGACGCATGAGAGCGCCTTCTGCGCGTCCTCGGTCGCGTCATAGAGCTGGGGTGGTTCGAGACATACGTCGCAGTTGCCACAGTCGGAGTCCCGCTCCTCCCCGAGGTATCCAAGCAGCGCCCGCCGGCGGCAGCTGACCGCCTGGGCGAAGCCCACCAGAGCGGCGAACTTGTGCTGCTCCACAGCCACTCGTTCCGGGTTCTCACCCGACGCGATGAGGGCCCGCACCCGGGGGACGTCCTCCCACCCGAACAGCATGA
>JAFGIH010000020.1 GCA_016929985.1 Thermoleophilia bacterium
CGTTCGTCTCGGTTTCGATCATGAGCACGTCGTTCTCCCGCAGGACCTCGTATGTGGAGGGCATCTCCCTGCGCCAGCCGTCACGCTCCAGGGCGATGACCGCGATGTCGGCCTCACCCTCGACCGCCGCGACGAGGTCGTGGATCGTCTTGCCGGCGTACTCGGATCCCTCGGGCACCCGGACCTCGGCCATGTAGTCCTCGATCTCGAAGGGATCCCCTGAGACTGCCGCGCGGTCACGCTTGGGCATGAGGCGCCATCCCACCAGGGCGATGAACACCACCCCGGCCACGACCACCACGATGCCCACGGGCGTGAAGTCGAACATGTGGAACGGAGTGTCCGAGGCCTGGGCCCGATACTCGGCGATGATGATGTTGGGCGGCGTACCGATCATGGTCAGCATCCCCCCGAGAAGGGAACCGAACGCAAGAGGCATCAGAAGAAGCGAAGGAGAGTGCTTCGACCTACGCGCCATGGATATGGCGACCGGCATGAGAAGGGCCAGCGCCCCCACGTTGTTCATGAACGCCGAACACAGAGCCACCAACCCCGTGAGTGTGGCAACCTGCACCCAAAGCGTGTTACCGACCCTGGTCAACAATCTGGCCACCGCGTCGACCACGCCGGCATTCGAGAGCCCGCGGCTGATGGTGAGCACGGCGGCGACCGTCACCACAGCGGGGTGGCCCAGTCCCACGAAGACCTGGTTTTTGGGCACGTATCCAGCGATGGCAAGTACCAGGAGGGCCGAGAGCGCAATGAGGTCGTAGCGCCAGCGGTTCCAGACGAACAAAACAAGCGTCGCCCCCAAGACGCAGAAGACGACGATCTGGCCGGTGCTCACGCTGTATCCTCCGAAGCGGGCTGCGGCTATCGAGCCGCGCGCCTGAACACGACGGCCGTCAGCGCCGCCCCGATGATGAGAGTCAGCCAGACGATGGTGATCACGATGATCTCGAATGTATCACCGCGGTCGATCCCGCGGACCGCCGAGACAACGATGAGCGCGATCACCACCAGCGTGAAACTCACCATGAAGAGCCAATGGATGCTCCGCTCGAGCCTGTTCTTTCGCACGAACGCCCCGGCGGCACAGAGAAGGGCGAGACTCATCAGCAGGTAGCCGATCTCCTCCAGCGCGATGAACACCCCGTTGGGGTTGTACTGGGTCAGTATCGCCCATCCATCCACCTGGCTCTTCTCAAGGCTCGGCTGCATGACGGTCGCCTGGATGTAGTAGTCGATGATCAAAATGGCGGCTGCTATGATCCCGAAGCTGAGACCGAGCAGGCTGAAGGTCTTGCGGGCAGGGGGCGCGTAGTCGTGGATGGCGGCAAGGAGCGCGACGAAGAGCAGCATCAGCACCATCGCTGGGTACATCCACACGTAGTCCATAGGCCACTGCTCGGCGATGAGGTCGCTCGTGAACGGGTAGGGGACGGAATTGGGCAGCGCCAACAGCGCCAGCGCGAATGTCACCACGGTCAGCCCGGCGGTGACCACGGCGATCCAGTAGCTGAACCGGTGGGTGGGATTGGCCTCTGGGGCGACAACGACGGTATTCACGCAGGCTACTCCGGTTGAGGGTGCTGCTCGAAGAACAGGCCGGACACTCGTTCGTTCTCGTCGAAGACGAACCTGATGTCGACCATGCGCTGCTCAAAAACGGCTTCTACGACGACAGCGCGGTACGTCTGGTCATTTAGCCCGGCGGAATCATCCGCGCCGCAACCCGCGGTGAACATCAGAAGGGCGAGGGTCAGCCAGACACGAGCGCACCTGCGGGCAGTGGCGCCCGTCGTGTTCTCATCATCCAGGATATCCTGGAGGCGTTCGATGCGAGGTGTGCCGACACGCTGGGTCATGCCAGGCCTCCATCACAGAAGGGGGGGCAAGAGTGACAAGAGCAATATACGCTCCCGAGGATTTCGGCGTGGAGGTCGTGGCTCCATCGGGATACTACGTACCCCTCGAGGCGGCATTCGCCGAATACGCCGGCAGGCGACTGCTGTACATACTGGGCAACTACTGCATCGAGGCCTCGTGCTGCGGAGTGGGCAGCTGGAACTATCTGCGGGTCGAGGGGTACGTTCTTCGCATGCCGGATCCCGAGGCTCGGGCACCTGAGGCGCACTTCGAGATCGAGACGATCGAGAGCGAGCTGGAGAAGAAGGAGATCGGCAGGCTCCTTCTGGACCGGCATCCGGGCGTCAGGATTGAGTTTCGCCAGGCGCACGCGGAGCGGTCTTGGGATGGCGAGGGCATCGGCTCGTAGTCCGCGGCCAGAATGAATGGTCGACAAACGGGGTAAGTCACGACGGGAAGAAGCGCCGACCTCTGGTGGTGAGCATGGAGCCTAAGCAGCCACTCCAAACAAACGCTTGGCCTTCGGCCGCGCGGACGCTGCTCATACTGGGGGTCGTGGTCGGGCTCGCTCTCGGCATCCGGGCCACCCGCGGAGTCACCGCGCCGATCCTCCTAGGGCTCGTGGTGGTCATCGGAGCCAGTCCCCTTGTCGCGATGCTGACGAAGAGACGCGTGCCACCCGTTCTTGCGTACATCGTCTCCCTTCTCGTCATCGTCATCGTGATCATCGCCTTGCTGTTTCTCATGTCATACATGATCTTCCTCACGAGGGATCTTCTGCCTCAGATCCAAGATCAGTTGGCGACCTTGCAGCAGGACCTCGTGGAAACTCTTGCCGGGTGGGGGATAGACATATCGGGAGTGATCGAAGAGCAGATCTTGAAGCCGGAGAACGTGGTCGGCTGGGTGTCGGCTGCTCTTTCCGCGCTCTACGGCGCTCTCAAGAGCGTGAGCCTCATTGTCTTCATCGTGGCGTACATGCTCGTGGAGGTATCGGGCTTTCGCAAGCGGTTCTATCAGGCCATTGGAGAGGACCGCCCGGTGCTGCGGAGATGGCTGATATGGACCCGCGACACCCGCAGCTATCTGTGGATCACCACGGTCCTCGCCGTGGTCGTGGCCATCTTGAACTTTGTGCTGCTCTGGGCTCTTGGTGTACCTCACCCGTTCACGTGGGCGTTTCTCTCCTTCGTCATGAGCTACATACCGAACGTGGGGTTTCTCATTGCGCTGGTGCCGCCTCTCACTCTGGCCGTTCTCCAAAGAAGCTGGGGCATGGTCATAGGAGTTCTGGTGGGGTACATAGTGATCAACTTCGTGTCCGACAATATCTTCAAGCCCAGGTTCCTCAAGACGGGGATGGACCTGCCGGCCGCGGTCTCGTTCCTGTCCTTGCTGATCTGGGGTTTCGTGCTGGGCCCGATCGGGGCGCTTCTGGCTGTGCCCATGACCATGATGGTAAGGACGGTACTCCTCGAGGGCTCGCCCGAGACCGAGCCGCTGGCCCTGTTGCTGCGGTCCGGCGGGCCCGGTGGTCCCGGGCGAACAAAGAGACGAGCATGGTGGTGGTTCAGGAGAGGCAAGGGTGGGGGGGAGTGAGTACCGAGCCCGCAATTCAGAGAGTCGGTCCGGCCTTCTTCGTGGTTGGCGTCGGCGCATCGGCTGGGGGTTTGGAAGCCTTCACCGAACTACTGCGGCATCTCCCGACGGATACTGGCATGGCTTTCGTCCTGGTGCAGCACCTCGATCCGACCCACGGGAGCATGCTTCCCGAGCTGCTCTCTTCGAAGACGGCCATGACGGTGATCGAGGCGACCGACGACCTGCCTGTGTCTCCCAATACTGTCTACGTGATACCCGCGGCGGCGGACATGACGATCGAGCAGGGCATACTCAAGCTCATGTCACGCCCTCCTTCCGGCCAGCACCTTCCGGTTGATTCGTTTCTCGCTTCGCTGGCGCGTGACCGCAAGAGCCAAGCTGCGGCCGTGATCCTCTCCGGCACGGCCTCAGACGGCGCGGCGGGCGTGGAGGCGGTGAAGCAAGAAGGCGGCGTCACCCTGGCTCAGGACCCGAGCACCGCGAAGTACAAGGGCATGCCTGAGAGCGCGATCGCTACCGGGGCGGTGGATTTCGTCCTCCCCATCCCTCTACTCGCACGACAACTGTCGGTCATTGCTGAACACCCGGGTCCCGTCCCTGTCACGGGCGACCAACCGACTGTTCCGATCCACTCTCTGGACGACCCCATCCTGGCCGATCTGCTGACTCTCGTCCGATCTGCCACCAAGGCCGATTTCAGCCACTACAAGCAGAGCACGGTGATGCGCCGCATCAGCCGACGCATGGCCGCGCAGCATGTGGCGGATCTGGAGGGTTATCTGGAACTCCTCCGCGGCGACCCCGCCGAGGTCGAGGCGCTCTACCAGGATCTTCTCATCCGTGTGACCAGCTTCTTCCGGCAGCCTGAGGTGTTCACCACGCTCAAGGAGAAGATCTTCCCCCAG
>JAFGIH010000201.1 GCA_016929985.1 Thermoleophilia bacterium
AAGGTGAGCCTGCGCAGCCGGTCCATGCTGCCCAAGGTGGCGCTGGTCGACCCCGAGACCACCTACACCCTGTCCCCCGACATCACCGCGGCCACCGGCATGGATGCTCTCACCCAGTTGATCGAGGCCTACGTCTGTACCCGCGCCAACCCGGTGACCGACGGCCTCTGCCAGGAGGGCATCAGCAGAGTAGCGCGCTCACTGCGGAGGGCCGTCGAAGACGGGCGGAACGCCGCGGCGCGTGAGGACATGGCGGTGGCGAGCTTGTTCGGGGGGTTGGCCCTCGCGAATGCCGGCCTGGGAGCGGTGCACGGCATAGCCGGTCCGCTGGGCGGTATGATCTCGGCCCCGCACGGCGCCGTGTGCGCGGCGCTGCTCCCGCATGTGATGGCCATGAACCTCGACACCCTCCGCGAGCGCGAGCCCAAGAGCGACGCCATTCCCCGCTACGCGAAGGTGGCGAAACTACTCAGCCGCAACCCCGGCGCATCGGCCGGCGACTCAGTCACCCTGCTGAGAAGACTGGTGAGCGACCTGGCCATCCCCAAACTTGCCGGTTACGGGCTCAGCGTAGATCACGTGGACGAACTCGTGGAGAAGGCCTCCGCGGCCAACAGCATGAAGGCCAACCCGATCGAGCTGACGCCCGAAGAGCTGGAGTCGATCATCCACGCCGCCCCATAGGACGCCATCGGAGCGGGCGTCCCCCCGGCTGCGGTCGCGACGCCCCGTCAGGACTGCTCGATCTTGTCGTACCGGTGCCCGGTGACGGTGGTGAAGTGAAAGATGGGGCGATCGACACGCTTGAGGACGAGCGGGCAATGCACCATGCCGGCAGGGACGAAGATCATGGCGCTCTGGGTGATGATGTGTTTGTCGTCTTCCAGCCAGATCTCGATCTCGCCGCCCAGGTCGTGCGGATCGTCGGAGTTGCTCCCGAAGAAGCCGATGATCTCGTCGCTGTCGTGAACGTGCGGCTTGTCCTCGAGGGTGTCGGCAGCCTTGAGATACCAGGCCGTGTTCATCTGAAAGGCCCCCTCGACGACCTTTCCGTCCATCCACAGGATACGGGTGGCGTACTTGGAGTACTCGGTGGCGATCTTCTGCTGGTGCTCGGGCATCTGCAGATCGGTCACGATGTACTTGGACGTATCTGATGTGGACAAGGCGCGGTCCTCCCTATTTCGCGTTCTGGACACCCAAGGCTGCGACGCGGCCTCAGTCTTCACCGCTGACCAGCAACAACGGGGTCCTCTTGACCAGGTGGATGACGCTCTCGGTCACGCTTCCGAAGACCATGCGGCTGAGGCGGCTGTGCCCGCGGGTGGCCATGACGAGCAGCTGGGCCGGGTTCCTCTTGAGGTAGTTGATGATGCCGTCGGCCGGCTCGCCCGTGAGCACCTCGGTCCGTACCGTCAGACCGGCCTCGCGGATCTCATTCGCGACGCCTTCCAAGTACGTCTTCATCTGCTCGCGCTTCTCGTCCGCCGCCTCCAAGGCCGCCCGGCTCACGTGGATGTATCCAGGCTCCATGACGTGCAGGAGGATGATCTCTCCCGAGCCGGCCCTCTGCTTCATGAGGTAGACGGCGTGAGGGATGGCCGAACCCGACTGCTTGGTGCCGCTGAGCGGCACCACCATGCTCCTGCCGGGCAGGGTGTCGGCGATGATCTCCTCGCGGAGTTCGACAGGGACCAGCCAGATGGGGACCCTCGAGGCATGGATGACCTTGTTCGCCACGTCGCCGAGGTCCCACTCCTTGTCCCCAGAGCTGCCGTGCGTCGACATCAAGACCAGGTCGATGTCGTTCTCGTCGATGTACTTGAGGATCTCCGTGACCGGAGAGCCCACCACCACGTGACCGCTGGCCTGGATGCAGGTCTCGGCCGGCTCACTGCGGTACTTGGCGCGGACCGCCTCCGCCTTCGCGCAGAGGTCCTGCGCCATGCGTTCGATGTACCCACGGCGCATGGGCAACTCGTCGGCTTCCTTCGGATCGCAGACGTGGAGCAACTCCAGATCCATGTGAACGCGGCCCGATAGTTCCTGCGCGTACTCGAACACCACCTCGGCTAGTTCCGAGCCATCGAGCAGCACCACCATCTTCTTGTACATGCCCCCTCCTTCTCAGTGCATGGAACGCGCGCTGCAGTTTACCGGAAGCCGTCCGGCGAGTGATTCCACCGTGCTAATATCCAGGACCATGGAACTACGAAACATCGGGGTCTCCACGGAGGAGTACAGCGAGCGCCGCGAGCGGGTGTTGGAGTCGCTCGAAGGCGCCGTCGCGGTGGTCTACGCAGGCAATGAAGTCTCGCTCGGCACGCTGCAGGGCCGGTGGAAGACCGACCGTTTGTTCTACTACCTGGCCGGCATCGACTATGAGAGTGGCGCGGCGATCGTCTTCGACCCCAACGCCGAAGACCCCGACAAGCGCAGCACCCTCTTTCTCCGGCCCCGCGACCCCGAGACGGAACGTTGGGACGGGGCGCGCGAGCCCCTCGACTCGGCTCTGAAGGCCAAGACGGGCTTCAAGAGCATCCTGCGCACCCCGTACCTGCCCGGCAGGCTCACCGACGCCGCGCGCCGCTCCAAGCGGCTGGCCTGCCTGCACCCCTTCTCGGTGTACAACGCGGAGGTCTCCCCCGACTTCGCGGTCTTCAAGAAGATATGCGAGCACGTCCCCGGGGTGGCCATCGAAGACCGCACCCAGGTGCTGCCGGCCATGCGCGCCGTGAAATCTTCATCGGAGCTGGCCTTGATCGAGCAGGCGGTCGTGGCGACCACGGCGGGGTACGAGGCCGCCCTGCGCTTCATCCGGCCCGGCGTCACAGAGCGCGCCATCGAGCAGACGCTCA
>JAFGIH010000202.1 GCA_016929985.1 Thermoleophilia bacterium
AGCGAAGTCTACCCCGGCAGGAGTGATGTGTCACTCTGGGTGGTGACGAACCCCCGGAGAAATTCGGCCGTCTCTTCGTGATCGGCAAGGATGTAGTCCGCACGCGTGTCGTGCGGCGGTCGTCCGACGACCAGGCTCACTCCCCAGCCGCGCACGGCCTCGAACATGTCCTCGTCGGTACGATCATCGCCCAGGCAGAGGGGGCACGTGTCCTTGGCCGTGAGACGGGCGCGCCGCAAGAGCCACATGACCGCCTGGCCCTTGTTCCAGCCCGAGTCCGGCACGAACTCGTGCACCAGCTTGCCGCCGGTCAGTCTGAAGCCGGGCAATGTCTTTGCCACCTCGGTGACGATCTGACGGACCGCCGGCCGCTGGTCTTCGCTGACCAGGCGGTAGTGAACGGAGAGCGAGACCCCCTTCGTCTGCACCACCGCACCCTCGATGGCGCGGAGACGCTGGTCGAGCTCGTATGAGGCGGCCTCCAGGTCGGTTCGGTCTTCCGGGCCGACCTCGAAGTCCACGCTCGTGCCCGCCGGTCCCTGCACACGGTGGCCATGATCGGCTGCGTAGTAGAGTTCGGCGAGGCCCGTCCTGGTCCGGAGGTCGTTGAGGCCACGACCTGACACGACACAGACCAGATGGTCCCGCGCCAAAGCGGCGAGCAACTGTCGGGCGCGTTCTGGGAGCTCCACGAGCTCTGGGCGGGCGGCGAGGGGAGCGAGGGTGCCGTCGAAATCGAGGAAGAACGCCGGCCGGCGCCTTCCGATGATCGCTCTTATCTCGGAAAGCCTGTCCAAACCGGCGGCAATAGCACTATCGGTCAAGGTCCATTCTCCTCTCGACTGGAAGCTTCAACTATTCATACCCTTGCACGACTTGGATGATGTATGATGGACGTGCATCGATAGGAAGCTCTCCCGGCGACGTGCAGAGTGCTTCATACGTCCGTCCGCAGGTGCATCCGAACGCATGCGGTTCTGTCATTGGGATCTGTGGAGGAACTGATGAGCACGGCAAGACTGTATGTCGGCAACCTTTCCTACGGTACCACGAAGGAGACCCTCGAGAAGGCCTTCGGGGAGCACGGCGAGATCGTCGCCGTGAACATCATCACCGACCGGCAGACCGGTCGACCCAAGGGATTCGCGTTCGTAGAGATGAGCACCCCTGAGGAAGCCGACGCTGCGAAGGCCGCTCTCAACGGGGCGGAACTGGATGGTCGCGCTATCAACGTCGACAACGCCCGCGAGCAGGAACAGCGCCGGCCGGGCGGTTACGGCGGCGGCGGCCGGGGCGGCTACGGCGGTGGGGGCGGCGGCTTCGGCGGCGGCGGCGGCGGATACAACAGCGGAGGCGGCGGCTTCGGCGGTGGCAGCCGGCCGGGTGGCAGTCGCTGGTAGTTGGCACTGCGGCCGCGGGGTTCCCCCCGCGCAGCCGGACTGATACGAACATGAGGCGGGCGCCGGGAGACCGGCGCCCGTTTCTGCGTTGTGGGGATCGCTGCGAGGTTCAGCCTCGTGCGAGCAACCCCGCGAGCTCCGTGGGGTCGCTGGTGGGCGCGGCACAGGTGGAGCTCCGGCACACCCAGGCCGCGGCCTGGACCCCCGGAGGTGGTTCGCGGTCTTGGAGTATGGGGAGCAGCGACTCCGAGCCGGTTTGCCGGGCGCCCACCACGAGGGCGGGGCGGAAGGACGACGTGATCACGGCGAGCAGGCTCTGGACCTCGCGGGTGCTCAGGTCTCCGATCACCGCCACCTCGTCGAGGCCTGTCTCAGCAAGAAGGTTCGCGGTGAGCCACTGGCTCGCCATCACCGGGGCGCGCTCCACTATGGGGCCGGCCGAGGCGAGCGTCTCGTCGGCCAGATCCCAGTAGCTCCCCGCGCCGGTGTAGGCGGCCATCTTGAGCAGCACCGTGGCCGCCATGGAGTTGCCGCTGGGGGTGGGGCTGTCCTGCACGGAGCGCGGCCTGACGATGAGGGTCTCATGATCTGAACTGGTGTCGTAGAAACCTCCCGCGGGCCGGCGGAAGTAGGTGACGAGGCTGTCGACCAGCCGCCGCGCCATCGCGAACCAGACCTCGTCGAACGTGGTGCGGTAGACTGCCAGCAACCCCTCGGCCACGCAGGCGTAGTCTTCGAGAAACCCGTTGCCTGAGGCCCGGCCGTCTTTCCAGGAGTGGGCGAGGCGGTCACCGTCGCGCAGCAACTCCTCCGCGATGAAGCGGCCGGTCTGCGTGGCCACCTCTCGCAGATGCTCCGACCCCAGCGCGCTCGCCGCTTCGGCGAGCGCCGCGAGGGTGAGTCCGTTCCACCCGGCCAGCACCTTCTCGTCGCGCGCGGGGGGCACGCGTCTCTCCCTGGCCTGCAGCAGCTTGGCCCGTATCGCGGCCGTGGCTCCACCGTCATCCGTCAGCCCCCTGGGCAGGTGAAGGATGTTGGCGCCCTCGAAGTTGCCCTGGGCGCTCACCCCGTAGGCGCCCTCCACGGATGCGGCTTCGTCGGCCGGAAGCACCTCCCGTATCTGAGCGGGCGTCCATACGTAGAAGGCGCCCTCGACACCGTCCGAATCGGCATCCTCGGCGCTGAAGAAACCCCCGCGCGGATGACGCATACGCCCGACAAGGTAGTCAAGCGTCTCCTCGGCCACGCGTCGATAGGCCGGTGTACCGGTGGCCTGCCAAGCGTGGAGGTAGCAGCGGGCCAGTAGGGCGTTGTCGTAGAGCATCTTCTCGAAGTGAGGCACGAGCCACAGGTCGTCGGTGGAGTAACGGTGGAAGCCGCCGCCCAGGTGGTCGTACATGCCGCCGGCGGCCATGGCGTCCAGAGTGGTCGTCACCGGACCGTCGAAGAGGGGCTGAGGCGACAGACACTCCCGCGCCAGAAGGTATTCGAGAGCCAGGGGCTGGGGGAACTTGGGCGCTCCGCCCCAGCCACCCTGGAGGGGGTCCGCGGATTCCCGCAGCTCCGCGGCCGCGGCGGCCAGCACCTGCGCCCGCCCTGTGGTGGGTCTCTGCGTCGGAGCCTCCTGGCTTAGATGAGCGAGGAGGCTCCGAGCGGCCTGTCGCACTTCGTCGCGGCTCTCCGTCCAGGTCTTGACGATAGCCTCCAGTACCTGGCGGAAAGAGGGCCTGCCGTAACGGGGCAGCGGGGGGTAGTAGGTGCCCCCGTAGAAGGGGGCCGCGTCCGGCGTCAACCACACGCTGAGCGGCCACCCTCCCTGGCCTGTGAGGCCGGTCACCGCCTCCATGTAGATGGAGTCGAGGTCGGGCCTCTCCTCCCGGTCGACCTTGATGCTGACGAAGTGGGCGTTCAGGAGGGCCGCCGTGTCGGCATCGGTGAAAGACTCGCGCTCCATGACGTGGCACCAGTGACAGGCCGAGTAGCCGATGCTCAAGAACACCGGCTTGTTCTCATCGCGGGCCCGCCGGAAGACTTCCTCGCCCCACGGATACCAGTCCACGGGGTTGTCCGCGTGCTGCAGCAGATAGGGGCTGGACTCCCCGGCCAGATGGTTCGACACGCTTCCTCCTCACCTCGCTGGAGCGAGGCCCATGTGGTGTTCCGGCCTGAATATCCTTCTTACCCGAAGGTCGCCTCTTGTATACAATGGGCTCACCCATGGTGATGAAGCGACGGCCTGCGCCGGGGGGAGGCTTGAATGCCAAGGTTTCTGGGGAAGATACCCCGTAGTCGCTGGTGGGATGTTCTTGCCCTGATCGCGCTGGCTCTGGTCGTGATCCTCGTGCTCGAGCTCACCGGGACCACTCACATCTTTACCTAGCGAGGAGGCGTGCGGTGCAAAAGGCAAGTGAACTGGCCGGGCGGAACGTCGTGGTGCGCGAAGGCGCCGAGGAGGTCGGCAAGATCAAGGATGTGGTCGTCGATCCGGCCGGTCGCCAAGTGATGGGCTTCGTCTTGTCCGGGGGCCTCTTCAAGAGCGCCAAGGTGGTCCCCTGGGCTGCTGTCCAGGCCATCGGTCCCGACTCCGTCATCGTGGACGCCGCAACCAGCATCGTCAAGTCTGAGGAAGCCCCCGATATCCAGGCGGTTCTCGACAAGGAGCTGACCATCCGGGGTGCGCGCATCCAGACCACCGCGGGCAAGGATCTGGGCAAGATCGACGATCTTCAGTTCGACGAGCACACCGGCGCCGTGTTGGGCTACGAGCTGGCCGGCGGGGTTTTCGGACGCAACTCCTTCATGCCGGCTCCACTCAGCCTGGAACTGGGCAAAGAACTCGCCTTCGTAGGCGCAGAGGCCGAGGCCACCATACAGAAGATATAGCGCCGCGCGGATTGCCGCGCGGCGCCCGAGGCGCTATGCGGGACAGCGGGCCGCTCGGCCCGCTGTTGCGGGCAGCTAGAGCGTCGCCCTGAGCTGCGCGGCCACCTCCGGGTAATCCTCTTCACGGAAGCAATAGCGCATCTCCAGGAAGCGCTGCCGCAGGTCGCGCACCTGATTCTTGACTGCCACGTTCTTGTTGATGCAGGCTGCCATGAGCACGGCCAGTTCTTGGAAGTCGCTGGGCTCCATGCCGAAGCGGGTCATCTCCGACACGCCCAGGCGTAGCGAGCCCGAGGCGGTGAAGCCCTCCTCGTCCGGGCTGGCCTGATAGTTGCAGACGATGTTGTTGGCCTCCAGACGGTCGGCCATCTCGGGGCCGCGTCCGTAGCCTACCTCCACGATGGCCTGGTGGGTCTCGGTGAAGTCGATGGCCGGATCGCCGGCCACGTCGAGGCCCGCGTCGGCCAGGGCGCGGGCGAAGGCCTTCGCGTTGGTGACGACCGCCTTCTGGTATTCGTCCTTGAAGTGGTTCATCTCGTAG
>JAFGIH010000203.1 GCA_016929985.1 Thermoleophilia bacterium
CGGTGATGCCGACAGGATCAGGGGCGTAGGTGCCGGCCTTGACATACGTGGTGATGCCCAGCTCGTTCATGGCCTGCACGGCATAGGTGTGCATGGCAAAGTCACCGTCCCCGTGATCGGTGAGTAGGACGGGCCAATGTTTGTAGCAGGCCAGCGGGGAGACGCCGATGGCATCAGGGAAGTTATATCCCACGGTGACGATGCCGGTGGCCGCGCTCATGTCCCCGCCGGTGGCGTCCACCCTCTCTCCCAGCTTCTTGGCCACCAGGTAGCTCATGTGGTAGACGTTCTCTAAGGTGCCGTTGATGGAGACGACTGAGGCCGAGGGGAGAGCGGCTCTCACCGCGTCGGCCAGCCCTGTGGTCAGCCCGATGCAAAAGACGTGGTCGGGGTCGAGGCGGGTAAGCTCAGCCGCCACCCCAGAGTAGAGCACGGTCTTGGAGGAAAGGAGCACCGGGCCCCCGTAAGCGGCGGCCAACGGGGCGCCACAGAGGGCTTCCTGGTAGCTCTCCCAGCCCGGGGCGAGGACCACACCGGAGTCATCGGGCAGGGCGCCCGGGAACATGGCCTTGGAGATCTTGAGGGCGGTATCGAAGCGGTCGGAGCCCTTGATGGAGGTGTAGGCGATGGGGCTTCCGACGAGCACGCGAAACACGTCCTCGACTCCATTCAGGTCGTCGGCCACCAGGTCTGTCGCCCCCGACCAAAGAGCGACGAACCTACCGTCTGAACTCAGTGAGCCAAAGGAAACAGAACTGTGGCCGTTCAATTGGGCCCCCCCGTCGGCCTTGCTCACCCGAGTTGTGATCCCGGTCTGGCGGTCGTAGAGGAACACATCCCCACAACCGTTCGTGTCTCCGGTCACGAGGTTGGACGCCTCAGACGCGAAGACGACATAGCGGCCGTCGGCGCTGATGGAGGGGTCGTAGCTACCGCCGTTCCCCTGGCCCCCGTCCAGGCCTACGCTGGCGCGCGTGGTGCTCCCTGTCTGACGATCGTGAACGTAGGCATAGCTGACGCCCGCGACGCTGCCCGGGTCAACCAGGCCCCAAGCCATCGAATGAAACGCGACATAGCGGCCGTCGGCGCTGATCGAGGAAGCGGTGTTCTCGTGAGGCGCGTAGTCGTGGCACTGTGCCCCGGCGGTAGACACGCTGACACGTGTGGTGGTCGTCGTCTGGCGGTCGCGGACGAAGACATCCGCGATGTCGTTCGTATCGCCCCACACCAGAGTCGACGCGAACGAGGTGAAGGACACGTAGCGGCCGTCAGCGCTTATGGATGCTCCATAACTATCGCCGTTGCCCACCGCTTCTGCGCTACTCAGGCTCAGACGCTCAGTAGTCCCGTTGGTGCAATCGCGGACGAAGATGTCCATGTAGCCGTTCGTGTCACCCGCGACCAGATTGGTCGCGTCAGAATCGAATACAACGTAGCGCCCGTCAGCGCTGATGGCCGGCCTGGTGCTGTAGCCGTTCAGCGCCTGCTCCTCCGCGCTGTTGACACTCACCCGTTCGGTGATGCCTGTCTGCCTGTCGTGGACGAAGACGTCACGGCAGTTGTTGGTATCCCCCGCCACCAGTCCCGAGGCGTCGGATGTGAACGCCACGAAGCGACCATCTGCGCTGATACAGGCCTCATAGCTCAAACCGTCGGTGGTCTGGTTGCCCAGACTGTCGACGTTCACCCGCGTTGTCTCGCCGGTCTGGCAATCGCGGACGAAGACGTCCAGAAGACCGTTCGTGTCATTGGCTACTAAGTTGGAGGCATGAGACGAGAAGACGACATAGCGCCCGTCGGCGCTGATGGAGGCGTAGTAGCTGTCGGCGTTGCCCTCCGTCCCGTCGGTGGTCACGCTCACGCGCTCGACAGCAGGAGGGAGATCACCGTAGCGATGGCCATGTTCGGCCGCAGGGATAGCGGCAAGGGCAGCCGGCGTCCCGATTGCGGCGCTCCAGACCACAGAGATCGCCAATACCATCAGTACTCCGGCGAGGATGGCAAAGCCGTTTTCGACAGAGCCGCCTTTCGTGCGCATCAGTCCCTCCCCAAGTCAAGGTTCGCCATCCGCTTCATCTTATCGCGTACAAGCGAAAGGCCATCATGGTCCGAACCACTGCTCAGGCTCTTGAGCTCTTACGGGACCGTAGCGTGCACAGCATGGAGCTCCGCCCTACTTCTCGTCCGGCGGCTCTCCACCCAGTTCCGGTGAGGGCCAACCGCCGCCGTACTGGTAGCTCGGCCGATCGGTATCGATCGCAGCCTGCGGATACTGGACCCTCAGATCCAGGAGCTTGAGATTCGTCTCGTCGGCGGCAAGATACTCATAAGCGTCAAAGTGGATCTCCACCACTCTGCCCCCCTCGCCGGTCGTCCGCCACTTCACCGGGTTCTTCGTGTCGGGGTCCACGTAGTACGACACTCCGTACCGGGTGCCATCCGCAGCGCTGCCGTAGTCCCCAGTCGAAGCGATGCGGATGACCTCGCGCCCATCCACGCTATCGGCCCCCTCAGAGACCGCATCACCCGAGGTGAGGAGTCTCAGGATCAACTCCCGGTAGACGTCGGCCTCAGGCTCCACCGTCTCGGTGGTATCTTCCACCGGCGGCATGTGGATGGTGTCGGTCTCTGCATCGTATGACGCCCAGAACCCCTCGGTGTCCCAGACGGTCTCCATCACCGGCGCGCCGGCAAACGCCATGATGTCCCTTCGGGTATAGGGCGACTCGGTACGGGTCCAGCTCTCCTCCGTCCAGCTGGCTTGGTACCCATCCGGGCCTGTCTCGGTGCCCCTGATCTTCACGTGGACGATGGCGTTCTCGCCGGGATCGAGCGCAGCCGTCGCTCTCTCCACAATGGACGGACCACCGGCTCCGAAGACATCCACCACACTGAGTACGGCCAGCGCCAGCACCGCAACCCCGAAGGCGACCGCGACTCTGCGGCCGACTGGACGCCGCAGGAACGACCTTCTCTCCTGGTCTCGACGGATCTCACTCATGATGTGCTCCCTCCTGGTGTGCAAGTGGGAGCCGGGCAGATCTCGTTCTTGTGGGAGGTACCTATCCTCGCTCACGGCATAACCCCCTGTCTTGCTCGCGGTTGCGGGTTCTCAGACAGTTCGTGTCCAGACCGGCCAAGAAGTTCCCTCAGACGTCTTCGCCCCCGAAACAGCCGTGACCGAACCGTGCCTACCGGGATATGGAGCGCATCGGCGGCTTCCTCGTAGCTCAGTCCTGTCCAAACGCAGAGCGATACGACGTCCTGCTCACGCTGGGGAAGGCGCGTGAAGGCAGCAAGAATCTGGCGCATCTCTTGTTCGTCCGCGATACGGTCCCCGAGGTCAGACCGATCGTCGGGGGTGTCCGAAGATACCTGCAGACGCTCAAGGGCCGCGCGGTAACGGAACTCCGCCCGTCGACGGCTGCGCAGCACGTTGACGGCTATGCCCAGAAGAAACGGAAGCGCCGAGTCGTGCTGCAGCTGTACCCTGCGACGCCTCCTCCAGGCCTCGAGAAACACGATGGAGGTGAGGTCCTCAGCTGCCGCCCAGTCACCACAACGGCGGAAGAGGTAGTTGTAGACCGAACGGGCATGGCGCTCGAACACCTGTCCGAATGCCTGGGTGTCCCCTTGGAGGCTTCTATTCCACAAGTCTCCATCTGTGGTCTGGCTCATACTCATGTAGTGTCCGCTCAAAGAAGTCAGTTCCCGCGGCGGCACGACCGATCGACCGGGCGGCGACGGCGGGCGGCCCGAACGGGAACAATCACGATGAACGGTTGGTGACAGTGCCGGATGTCGGCTGCACGCGTTTGCTAGCCGGGTGCCAAGAAGCGCTCGTCGAATTGCATCAGCTCCACCGGTGCGCCACGCTCCAAGACGAAGGCTACTAGTACCCCATCAGAAGGACTGTTGGGAGCGATGATGACCTGCCGTCCGGCAATCTCGGCGGCGAGATCGTCGATCTCAAAGGCCACATGCGGCAATGACTTCACGATGTCTGGAAGAGGCGAGTCAGATTCGTAGCGCATCCATTGGATGCCGAACTCGTTCGACTCGTGATCGGTGCAGTAGATCCGATAGCGCGCGAGGTATGTCTCGCCATCTCGCGGAACATCGGTCGGGATCCCTATGTGGTTGTAGCGCCTCAAGCCACACTCCGGTTCTAGGCATTTGGGCCAACAAGCGCTATTCAGTTCACTGGACTCCACCGCAGCAGCACAGGAACGTCTGCCTCACTATGACGATGCTGAGACGGACGGTCCCAGAGGAGGGCGAGATCGTCACCGATTTCCCAGCATCTCGGGGAGAGAGTCGGCCCAAGCCTCGATGGCCTCCCAGTCGCGGATGTCGGTCGGAGGCATGCCCTTCATCCCCGTGTGGGGGAACTTGAGCTTCTCCGGCTGCACCGCTCCTCCAAAGATGACCACCGTTCTGGGAGTCACCCCCGGCAGTTTGCGCAGTGTCTTATCCAGATGGCCGCGGGCACCCTCGAACTGCTCCGGCGTATCCTCGATGGGCCCCATGGCGAAGACCGCCACCGGCATGGCCGCCAGCCTGCCCCGATGACGGCGCAGGAAGCGGCGGCCCTCCCGCGTGAGCCGGAACATGTAGAGAGCTCCGCCGAACACGACCGCGTCATAGGGGTCGACCGACGTGACCCCACGGCCCGACCGCACCTCCACCTCCAGGTCTTTTCGCCGGAGCCTCTCCGCAACCCTCTCTGCCACCTCACGGGTCGATCCATACTTGGTCGCATAGGCGACCAACACCGTTGCCATCCGCGATCACCTCCGTTTCGCTTCGGGGAGACTCCCCAGGTTGCCGGTGTTCCGCGTTACTTCCGACGCCACGACTCTACCTACCATACGCCACGTGAATCCAGTAGGACCACCTGTGAACATGCAGACTGGGTCAAGCGGGGCGACACGGGTAGTCGCCTTCGCCCCGCACCGCCTTGCGCACTCCGCCGCGCGGCTTGGGGTCGTCGCCCCACCGGCGCGGGATCACATGGACGTGACAGTGGAAGATGCTCTGTCCGGCCACCTCCCCCTGGTTGATGCCCACATTGAATCCCATCACAGCATCGTCGCGCTCGAGGATGTCGCCGTGAATGAGGTCGATTAACCTCTCGACCGCCCGCCTCTCCGGCAGGTAGAGGGAGAAGTAGCTGGCCACATGCCGTTTGGGGATGACCAGCGTGTGGAGCGGAGAGACCGGGTAGGCGTCGCGCACGGCGTAGGCGAGTCCGTTCTCCGCGATGATCCGCGCCGCCGGCATGGTGCAGAAGTCACAGTCCGGGTCCCGCCCCGGGTCGTCCCCTGCGTCGCCCTCGCGGGGATCGTGCAAACCGGTACCGTCCCGCGGCGCGGCATCCGCGCCGTGAGGATCACCGGCCTTCCGGTGCAGCAGTGTCTCTTCCAGCACTTCCATAAGAGCCTCTCCCCCCTGTGGCGCCGCGGCGAGGAGGCGCCGCAGCAGCTCATCACGCTCAGCATCCGTGAGCCCCTTGCAGAGGTGCCGCCACTCGTCCGCGTTCAGACTGCCGGTCACGGCCGGCCGTCCCGGATCGTCGTATGGCGCAGCGAGAGGAGCCCCCCGTCAGGCAGGATGAGGCTCGGGCGGCCCCCCGCCGCCGAATCGAAGCCCTTTCTGCTCAAGATGACTTTCGTGGCACACCCCCGTACGCACCGGTCACTCCAGCCGCCGCGTCGCCCCAGCCGCCGCGTCACACCAGCCACCGTGTCACACCAGCCGGCGATACCTCTTCCACACAGGGTCGGGCTCTTCGAACCAGCCCGGCACCGGGGCCGGGCTGAACCGGCCGTAGACCAGCCGGTGCGCCCGGCTCATCCACCAGCCCGCTTTGCGTTTGCGTGACGCGATCTCGGCCATCAGCCGGTGGAAGCGGGTCCGCGGATGGGTCCACGGGCACGAAGCCACACACACCCCGCAGTCGGTGCCGGTCTCGTTCCACACAGTGAAGCAGGCCTCGGGATTGATGGCCCATTTCTCCACCCCGCGCACCACCCTGCGCTCCCCGCGGCTGATCGCCCCACTCGGGCAGGTGTCCGCACAGATGTTGCAGTCCTGGCAGAACTCGCTCACCCCCAGGTCGCGGGGCGGGTCGTGCAACAGAGGCAGGTCCGTGGTTACGGTGGCGAGCTTCAGAGCGCTCCCCAGCTCCTTTGTGATGAGCAGGCCGTGGCGTCCCAAGCCTCCCATCCCCGCCTCCATGGCCACCGGGACGGTGAGCACCTGGTAGTTCGACATCACGTGGGCCCGCGCCGGATACCCGAGCGCCCTGATGTACGCGGCCAGCGCCACCGCGATACCGGCCAGCTTGGTGTACACCCGCATGATCTCAGCCGCTTCGGGAATGACCGGCCCCGTCTTCAACATGGCCGGGGAGATGGCCACAGCCAGGCTGACGGCGTGCTTGTGCGTCAGCTCTATCGGTTGTCCGTATGGACGGCCCGCGTCGTGCCAGGTCTTGCCGATGTTCGTGTACACATACGATGGGCTGAGCGGGCCTACCCGCACCAGATCGGCCCCCAGGTGCCTCGCAAAGCCCTTGACCTTCTCCGTGGCCCGTTCGGGCGACATCTCCACCCGCTCGGGAGCGACCGGCCCATCCACCCGGTCGGACATCCCCAGCGCGGCTATGACCCCTATCTGGGCGTCGATGAGAGGCACGTCCGCCGCGTGCCCCACCCGTCCCATGCCGGGAAGGGCCCGGATGGCGTCGTCCTTGTCCCTGTACTCCGGGTGGCGGCGGTAGTAGTCCTCGTATTCTGACGTGCCGGGCTCGAGTGTGTTGCGGGACTGGACGTTGTCGCGCTCGTCGAAGCGGCTCAGCCCGGCCGGTGGCTCAACGCGATTCACGCGCTGCCTCCCGATTTCGCCCGCAGCACATAGGGCAGCACGCCCCCGTGGCGAAAGTACTCCACTTCCACCATGGAGTCCAGCCGCACCCGGCAGGTGAGCACCACTTCGTCCGGATCCGCGCCGCCGGTCTCCGCCCGGCCGATCTGCCTGCCGCCGATCAGTGCCCCCTCGCCCAACAGGCCGGCCTGCGCCCGCAGAGCCCTCAGGGGACGCCGTAGACGCACCGTGACGGTGGCGCCCGGACCATTGATGGCGCCTACCCCCTCGATGCTGACGATCTCCGATCCGTTGACCCCCACCCGGCTCCAGGTCACACCCGGCTCGAGCTCCAGCGGGAGCACACCCATGCCCACCAGATTGCTGCGATGGATGCGCTCGAAGCTCTCCGCGATCACCGCCCGCACACCGAGGAGGGCAGGGCCTTTGGCGGCCCAGTCCCGGGAGCTGCCGGTGCCGTACTCCTTGCCGGCGAGCACCACCAAGGGCGCCGCCACCGCCAGGCAGCGCATGGCCGCATCGTAGATGGGGAGGACCTCTCCCGATGGATACGCCGTGGTCCAGCCGCCCTCCCTGTCGACGACCATGCGGTTCCGCAGCCGTTCATTGGCGAACGTGCCTCTCACCAATACCTCGTGATTACCGCGCCGGGAGCCGTAGGTGTTGAAGTCCGCCGGGCGCACGTTGTGCTCCAACAGGTATCTCCCCGCCGGACTGGTGCGGGGTATCGAGCCGGCGGGCGAGATGTGATCGGTGGTGACCGAATCACCCAAGACGGCCAGCACCGCCGCCGCCCTGATGTCTCCCGGAGCTGCCGGCGCGGTGCGCAGGTCGTGAAAGAACGGTGGCTCACGCACGTAGGTGGAATCCGGATCCCAGGCGAAGAGCGCTCCTTGTGGCACCTCTATCTGCCGCCAGGCCTCCGTGCCCTCTAGAGCCTTCTCGTACTCCTCTCTGAACGTCTGTGGCCGCACGGCCGCCACCATCAGACGGGCCACCTCTTCCTGATCAGGCCACAGGTCGCTCAGATACACCGGGCGGCCGTCCGCCCGCGTCCCCACAGGCTCGCTGGTGAGGTCGATGTCCACCGTACCGGCCAAGGCATACGCCACCACCAAGGGCGGCGACGCCAGATAACTCGCCCGCACGGCCGCGTGGATACGCCCCTCGAAGTTGCGGTTGCCGCTGAGCACGGCCGCCACCACTAACTGCTCGGCCCGCACCACTCGCTCGAGCTCCTCGTCCAGAGGCCCGCTGTTGCCGATGCACGTGGCGCACCCGTACCCCACCACCGAGAAGCCCAGTGCCTCCAGAGCTCCCAACAGACCCGCCTCCTGCAGATAGCCGGTCACGGCCCGCGAACCGGGAGCCAGACTGGTCCGCACCCACGGCTTGACTCTGAGGCCGAGCTCCACCGCCTTGCGGGC
>JAFGIH010000204.1 GCA_016929985.1 Thermoleophilia bacterium
ACCACGGCTGCCGACATCAACCTAGGAGACATTCCTCTGGCATAGGTTCCTGCGACAGGCACCGAACGCCTCCAGTCTCTTGCGACCGGCGGGGCCGCTGACGGCCCCGCCGGTCTGTTTCGTACGCTCATCGTGTTCCCCTGGGCGCGCTCTCGGATTATGATGAAAGTTGCCTTGGTGGTTAAGGCCCGGCGCGCACTGTACCAAGACCTGGAGGTAACGTGGATAAGGAGTCACTGGGGAAGCTGCTGTTGCAGACCGCCTATCTGGAGGGAGACTTCGTCCTGCGGTCTGGCCGGCGGAGCAAGTACTATCTCGACAAGTACCTGTTCGAGACCGATCCCCAAGTGCTTAGGGGCATCGTGTTCGAGATGGCTATGATGATCCGCAACGAGCTGGCCATGGGTGCGACCTACACCCGTCTGGCTGCGCCCGAACTCGGCGGGGTGGTGCTGGGAGCCGGTCTCTCGTTAGAACTGGGGCTCCCGCTCCTTCTGGTGCGCAAGCTCACGAAAGACTATGGCACGAGCAAGCGCATCGAGGGGCGCCTCGAACCGGGGGAGACGGTGGCCGTGGTTGAGGATATCGTGACCTCGGGAGGTGCGGCCATCCAAGCGGTTGAGGCGCTGCGAGAGGCCGGGTTGGTCGTGAACGAGCTGTACTGTGTGGTCGATCGTGAAGAGGGCGGCAGGGAGGCGGCGGCCGCCGCGGGACTGGCGTTGCGCCCGCTCTTCACCTCGTCGGAGTTGGGCATTGCGCCGAGGCCGCAATAAGGGCGCTTCTTCGCGCTATATGTGGGAAAAGTCCTTGAAGAGCGTTCCAGACATTTGGTAAGGTGAACGGGTACCCCGCGGACAAAGGGAGGTTGTTGTGACCAAAGCTGAGTTTGTGGACAAACTTGCAGCCAAGAGCGGTCTGACGAAGAAAGACGCCGCAGCAGTGTGCGACGCCTTCGTCGAGGTTGTGACCGAATCGCTGAAGAAGGGGGAGGACGTACAGTTCACCGGTTTCGGTAAGTTCTACGTACAGCAGCGCGAGGCGCGGCAGGGGATCAACCCGCAGACGAAAGCCAAGATCAAGATCGCGGCGACCAAGGTCCCGAAGTTCAGCGCGGGTCTGGCTCTGAAGAACGCTGTCAAGTGATCTTCGGGTTTCGAGATGAACTACTGGGGCCGCCTTGGGCGGCCCTTTTTTTCTCCCGGCCGGGTGGCCCCGGCCGACGCTGTCGGCACGCGAGGGGGTAGGGCGTGAGTGAGACGCATTTCGCCGACCGGCTGTTCGAGGCCGTGGAGAGCAAACGGTCGCACGTGGTGGTGGGGTTGGACCCCGACTACGATCTGCTGCCGCCCGAGATCCGCGAGGCTCACCCCGCAGGCGAATATGGCAGCGAAGAGGGGATGAGGGCAGCCTGCTACGAGGACTTCCTGACCGGCCTCCTCGAGAGCCTGCTCGGCGAGGCGGTGGCAGTGAAGCCTCAGATAGCCTACTACGAAGCCTTGGGCACGCTGGGGTACCAGCTATACATGCGCATAGTGGCTGTGGCAAGGGAGATGGGATACCTCGTGATCGCCGACGTGAAGCGTGGCGATATCGGGAGCACGGCCGAAGCTTACGCAAAAGCGCACCTGGACGTGGCAGGGGCGGACGCCGTGACCGTGAACCCCTATTTCGGCACCGACGGGCTGGAGCCGTTCTTCAAGCGGGTTCGTGAGGCTGGGAAGGGTGTCTTCGTGCTCGTGAAGACATCGAATCCCAGTTCGGCCGAACTCCAAGACCTGACTCTGGCTTCGGGTGAGCCTCTGTACCGTCGGGTCGCCGATCTGGTCAACCGCTGGGGCGAGGGCACTGAGGGAGCTGGTGGCTACCGATCGGTGGGGGCCGTGGTGGGTGGCACCCATCCGGTTGAAGGCTCGGAACTGCGGGCGCGGATGCCAAGAGTGCCCCTTCTGATCCCCGGGTACGGCGCCCAAGGCGCGCGCGCTGAAGATCTGCGCGCCATGTTCGACGCGACGGGGAGCGGAGCCGTGGTGAACTCAGCCCGGGCTATTCTCTACGCGTATCGAAAACGCGAGGGCGTGTCGTGGCAGGAGGCCGCCCGGCGGGAGGCGCAGGAGATGAGAGCCGCCCTGTGGAGGGCTGCCGGCCGTGGATGACGACTTCGACGACGATCTCGAGCCGACGTACGAGGTATTCCGGCAGAAGATGCCTTCCTTCGGCATGGTCCTACCCATCATAGTGTTGATCGTGGTAGTGGCGGTGGTCGCCGGCTTGGTGTGGGGAGGGATCATCCAGGGCGACGAGTCGCGGGTGGGGCCCCGGCAGGACTCCACGACCGAGGTCACGGTGCAGATCGTGCCGTAGGGTGGACGGCTGTGCCCAAGCACGGGACCGGCCGGAACGACCGGCCCGGGCCGGTCATCACGCCGGGCTGCTGCGGCGGATGTCCTCGTAGAGGTAGATGAGCACTAGGTCTGCGAACAACACGATGATGGACTCCACCAGTATCTGGCTTATGGGCAGCAGGATGAAGACCCGGCCGGTATCCTGGTAGTAGAGGCCGTAGAGCAGATAGACGCCGGTATACAGCAGTTGCAGGACTATGAAGATGAGCAGCACGCTCACCCAACGGCGCGTCAGTAATTGCACGCTACGTCGGAGCGCAGGTAGGAATCCCAAATCTTCAAAGACTATGACGTAATCGGCGAAGACGATGAGCAGGGATATCACCAGCGAGAGCATCACCACGACCTGGCCGAGAACGCTGTCCACCGGGAGGAACAGGGGCACCACCCAGGCGACGAGATTGGCGAAGATGTAGAAGAGAAGCAGGTTCGCAGCCTCTTCCCACCTACGGGGGGCCAGTGGATACATCGATCCCGCAATGGCCCGGAAGAAGGGGGCTCGCACCATGGCGGCAAACACGCACACGGCGAATCCCGCGACGATGGCTATCGCCAAAGTGGGTGTGAAGGAGAACGGGTCGAAGAAGTGATCGTAGACGTACTGCCAGCGGTCGAAATTCGCGCCGAAGAACTCGCTCGACCGGAGTGCCCGGCCCTCGGCTGCGTAGACCGCCAAGAACGCCAGGGTATTGATGATGGCCAGCGCCAGTGGATAGAAGTAGAGCCACTGCTTGCGGACGAGGCGACCCCACGCGCGGCGTATGACTGCGCCGATCGACGTACCTCCCAGACGAGCCTACAACAGGCGGTCAGACCGGCCCGAAGTATAACACCCGCTTCGAAGCCGTCCCCGCCGGCCTGTGGAGTGACAAAAGGGGAGCAAGGCCCCATGCTATACTCCGTGACATGAAGCCTCTGAGACCGCGGTGGGGGCGGCTCCACTCGCTCCTGATCCTCACTTTCATCCTGGTAGTCATGGTGTGCTGGGCCGCGGTCGGCCCGGCTGAGGGCGCCAGTCCCACGACGACACTGCCGGCGGCGGCTTCACAGGAGAGCAGCTTCACGGTCAAGGCGAGCGACCTCGGCGACTTCGGAGCGGCGCCGCCGAAGATCGAGTCCGCCTCCGCCATCGTGATCAACCAGACCACCGGCAAGGTGCTGTACGAACGAAATGCCGACGTGCAGCGGCCCATGGCCTCCACCACCAAGATCATGACGGGCATCCTCGTGCTCGAGCAGATGGACCTCGGCGAGGGGGTGGTCGTCTCTTTGGACGCCGCCATGACGAGCGACGAACACCCCTGGCTGCGGGAGGGAGACGTCCTCACGGTGGAAGAGATGCTCTATGCGCTCATGGTGCGCAGCAGCAACCCCGCGGCTGTGGCCTTGGCCGAGGCCTGCTCGGGGAGCCTGGAGGCCTTCGTTGAGGAGATGAACGACAAGGCGGCCGAGTTGGGCATGGACGACACGCACTTCATCCATCCCAGCGGTCTCGACCGGAACGGCCACTACTCTACTGCCGCCGACATGGCAGTGCTGGGGCGCTATGCGATGCAGAACGAGAAGTTCCGCGAGCTCGTGTCTACCGAGGAACACACCATCGAGCTGCCTGGCCGCGACCCGGTGGTCTGCGAGACGACGAACAAGCTCCTGAAAGAGGTCGAATGGGTCACAGGCGTCAAGACCGGTCTGACCCCCAAAGCCAAGCAGTGTCTGGTCGGCGCGGGTAGCAAGGATGGGGTGAACGTCATCAGCGTGGTGTTGGGACAGCCATCGTCCAAGGTATGCTGGGCGGAGAGCGAGGCCCTCATGGAGTACGGTTTCTCCCAATACCGTTACGTCGATCTCATCAAGGAGGGCGCAACGGTCGCGGTGGCGACGGTGCCCTACGAGTTGGACGGCCGGCTTGAGCTGGTCACCGCGAGCGGTGTGGGCATGGAGCTCTTCAGAGATGAGTCGGTCACTGCGTCGGTGGAGCTGGATAAGCCGCTCACCCTGCCGGTGAGCGAGGGCGAGGTGTTCGGCCAGATCCGGTTGACCGTGGACGGCAAAGCGGTCGGGGAGGTCGATCTGGTGGCCACCGAATCGTACGGAGAGACCACTCTGGGGTCGAAAGTCGCCTACTTCTGGCGTCGTTTGGGGAGAGTACTAGGACGAGTGTTCTAGCTGATGGGAGTTGACCAGGGATGCTATTGACCGTCACTCTGAACCCGGCTCTCGACCGCACCATGACCGTGCCCAACTTTCAGGCCGGATTCCGGCATCGGGCTACGGACACGGTGATGCTGCCGGGAGGAAAGGGCATCAATGTCGCGCGGGCGGCCAAGAGCCTGGGCCGGCCGGTCATAGCGACCGGGTTCATCGGCGGGCGCAAAGGTGACCAGATCGTGGCAGATCTCAATGACGAGGGCATCATGTGCGACTTCGTCCGCGTCGAAGGCGAGTCGCGCATCTCTACCGCGGTGGTCGATCCATCCACCAACACGGTCACCGAGATCAACGAGCAGGGTCCGGAGATCAACTCGAACGATCTCGGTCTGCTGCACGAGAAGCTTGACTACCTGGGCAAGGCGGCGGACGCCGTGGTTTTCGCCGGGAGTGTTCCCCCAGGACTGAGTGACGACTGCTACGCGGAGCTCATACAGCACGTGCGCAAGTTGGGGCTGGTCTCGCTCTTCTATACCTACGCCGATCCTTTGCGTCTCGGCATAAAGGCTCGTCCCGATTACGTGTTCCCTAAACTGGTCGAGGCGGAGAAGGTCATCGGCTACGAGTTCACCAGCCTGAAAGACCGCATTGAGGCGGCGAGGACTATGCGAGAGATGGGGGCCGGGTCGGTGGTGATCACCTATCGCTACGGTTGCATAGCCGCGATGGCCGACGGAGACGGCAGCCGGACCTTCTTGGGCACGATCCCGCCGGTGGAAGTGGTATCGTCGCTGGGGTGGGGCGACACCTTCACGGCAGGGTTCGCAGTCCGTCTTCTCGAGGGCGACTCGCCGGCCGACTGCCTGCGGTTCGGGCTGGGGTGCGGCGCTGCCAATCTGGTCAGTTATGGAGCAGGTGTCTTCTCGTCCGCGGACGCGGAGAGGCTGGCTGAATTGGTGGAACTCAAGGAGGTCTCTGCTGAGAGCTGAAGCGGACGGCGTCAAGAAGGTCCTGGTCGTCGATTTCGGCGGTCAGTACTCACAACTCATCGCACGGCGGGTCCGTGAATGCCGGGTCTACTCCGAGCTCATCCCCTTCGACACGCCGGTGGAGGAGATCAGGGCCGCCGGCCCGGCGGGCATCATCTTCTCCGGCGGACCGCGCAGTGTCAACGAGGTCGGCGCCCCCACGGTCGACCCGCAGATCCTGTCGTTGGGCGTGCCCGTGTTGGGCATCTGTTATGGGCTTCAACTCATGGCGAAGCTCAGAGGCGGGCGCATCGCCCGTCTCGATCTGGCCGAGTACGGCGGCCGGCCCCTCACGGTGACGGCCGATAGCCGCCTGTTTGGGAGCCTGCCGCGCGAGTCGGCCTGTTGGATGAGCCACGGCGACTCCGTCGTCGAGGCGCCCCCTGGCTTCGCGGTCACCGCTTTGAGCCCGAACCTGCCGGTGGCAGCCATGGAGGATGTCGCGGCCGGACTGTACGGCGTGCAGTTTCATCCGGAGGTACAGCACACCGAGCACGGTCAGGACATCCTCAAGAACTTCCTGTTCGACATATGTGACATCGCCCCCACCTGGACGCCGGTCTCCATCATCGAAGACGCGGTGCAGCGCATCAGGGCCCAAGTGGGGACCGAACGCGTGGTGTGCGGGCTCTCCGGCGGGGTCGACTCGGCGGTGGCCGCC
>JAFGIH010000205.1 GCA_016929985.1 Thermoleophilia bacterium
GCGTCGCGCTGCTCGTCGGTGATGTCGTTGACCAGCTTGCAGGTGTCCAGCCGCGGCCATTCCTGCCACCCCGGCGTGCGCAGGAGGGCGGCATCCACCCCGGCGTCGTCCATGGCCTGCAGCTTGGCCTCCAGCGAGTAGTCGCCCTCGACGTGGATCCGCCAGACTTGGCCGCCCGCGACCATCAACCACTCCATCTTCGCCCCTGATATGATGCGGGTGAACGGGCGGACACCAGGCGCCACGAGCGTATCTTCTCTGTCCGGGAAAGCTTCCCCCGGCACGTCCGCGACGCCTTTGTGACTGACCACGATCAGGTATCTGCGCAACTTGACGGACATCAGCAGAAGGGGTGAGGCCGATGGCGGCAAAGAAGCAGGGGTCGCAAGTACCGCGCGAGCAACCGCGGGCGAAGAACAAAACCCCGCCGACCGCAGAGAAGACAGTCCTCAAGTCACTGGGCCTCAGTGGAGGGATCTACGGAGCCGTTCCCTGCGCCGTTGACGTGAAGGACGGCAAGATCGTCCGGGTCAGACCGCTGCACTTCGACGAGAAGTACGACCCCAAGACGTTCAACGCCTGGAAGATCGAGAAGAACGGCAAGACCCTCGAGCCGTTGATGAAATCGGCTCCTTCCCCCTGGAGCCTCGCCTACAAGAAGCGCGCCTACTCGCCCAACCGCATCAAGTACCCCTTGAAACGCGTCGACTGGGATCCCAAGGGAGCCCCGGACTCGACCGGGCCGGGAGGTCGTAACACCCAGAACCGCGGCATAAGCAAGTACAAGCGCATCTCGTGGGACGAGGCCGCTCAACTCGTGGCCGACGAGGTGAAGCGCATATGCGACACCTATGGCCCACTGGCCATCCTGGTACAGGGTGACGGGCACGGCGAGTGCAAGTTCATCCACGCGCCCCACGGCTGCTCCACCCTGCTCCTCGACAAGCTCGGCGGTTTCACCCAGCAGGTCCGCAACCCCGACAGCTGGGAGGGTTGGTATTGGGGAGCCAGGCATATCTGGGGCAAAGGCCTGGTCGGCATGATGAACCCGGCCGACAACATCGTGAACGACATCACCCAGAACAGCGACATGGTAGTGGTCTGGGGCGGCGACCCGGAGACCACCCCGTGGGGATTCCGGGGACAGTTCGCGAGCCGGCTGCTCTTCTTCTGGAATGAGATCGGGCTCAAGCAGGTATACATCTGTCCCGAAGTCAACTACTCGGTGGGCATCCATGCCGACAAGTGGATCCCCGTCCTGCCCAACACCGACGCCGCCCTCCAATTGGCCATCATGTATATGTGGATCACCGAGGGCACCTACGACAAGGAGTACGTGAAGACCCACACGGTGGGCTTCGACAAGATGAAAGCCTACGTGCTGGGCGAAGAGGACGGCGTTCCCAAGACCCCCAAGTGGGCGTCACCCAAATGCGGCGTACCGGTGTGGACCATCAAAGCCCTCGCGCGCGACTGGGCCAAGAAGACGGTCACCATCGGCCATTACTTCGCCGGCGGCATGGCCCGCGGCCCGTACTCGCACGAGCCGGCCCGTCTCGAGGTCGTCCTGCTTGGCATGCAGGGTCTCGGCAAGCCGGGGGTCCATCAGTCGCAGATCGCCTACCTGGGCATGCCCCGCAACATCCTCGGAGCCGGCCGGCAGTACATGGACATGTTCAACAACCTAGCCACGTCGCCCGTCGGCGACCGGCTGCTCAAGCCGCACAGGGGCACTCCGCAGGCGTGGGGCAAGCAACTCATCCCCAAGACCCTCATCGAGGAGGCCATCCGCAATCCACCGGTGGATTTCTGGGGTACCGGGGGGCACGAAGAGCCGACCGCCGATCAGTACAAGAAGTACACCTATCCCATCGAGAAAGAGAAGGGCGGCACCGAGTTCCACATGATGTGGACCGACACCCCGTGCCGGGTCACCTGCTGGGGTTTCGGCGGCGACATCATGGCCGCCGTCAGGGACCCGAAGATCGAGTGCGTCGTGGCCCAGCATCCGTGGCTGGAGAACGATGTTCTCTCCGCCGACATCGTCCTGCCGACCAACACCACCTTCGAAGTGAACGACATCATGCTCAACCTGCGTGACGGCGACAGCTTCCAGACCGTGGTGAACATGCGCAAGGCCATCGAGCCCGTCGGCGAGTCGAGGAGTGACTACGAAGCGGTCTGCGCCGTGGCCGAGAAGATGGGCATGCTCGATGAGGTCACAGACGGTTTCAGCGAGGCCGAGCTCATCAAGGGCGTATACGACGGCATGCTCTTCGACAAGATCGTGAGCTGGGACGAGTTCCAAGAGAAGGATTACTTCGTGGTGCCGTACGAGACCGACTGGCAGAAACACACGGCCGGCTGGTACGACTTCTACAAGGACCCGGTCAAGAACCCCATCCCCACGCCTACCGGCAAGCTGGAGTTCTGGTCGGAGAGCCTGGAGAACGCCTTCCCCAACGACGAAGAACGCCCCGGCATCCCCAAGTGGATCGAGAAGGGCATCACGCACGACGAGCGCATCTCGAGCACGAGGGCCAGAGCCTACCCGCTATTGGTCATGTCCAACCACGGCCGGTGGAGGGTGCACGCCCAGTGCGACGACATCCCCTGGACCAAGGAAGCAGTCACGGGCAAGATCAGGGGCTGGGATGGCTACTGGTACGAACCGTGCTGGATGCACACGAGCGAAGCCGAGAAACGAGGTATCAAGAACGGCGACATCGTCAAGGTCTTCAACGAGCGCGGCAGCGTGCTGTGCGGCGCGCTGGTGTGGGAACGCATCATGCCGGGAGTCCTCTCGATCGACCACGGCGCTAGAGCCGACTTTATCATCCCCTTCAGCCTTGACCGCGGTGGCGCCATCAACGTGATCGCGCCGGAAGGCCTCACCTCCAAGCATGCCGGCGGCCAGGCGACGAGTGGCTATCTGGCCGAGGTGGAGCGGGTGAGTATGGCTCAGATGGAGGAGTGGCGCAGGGACTATCCTGAGGCGTTCGAGCGGAAGTACGACCCGGCTGCGGGCCTCCTCTTCAACGCGTGGGTCGAGGGAGGGAGGTAGTCATGGCAAAGAAGAAAGTCTTCGTCATCGACATCAACAAGTGCAACGGGTGCCATAACTGCCAGATCGTCTGCAAAGACGAGCACGTCGTGAACGACTGGACCCCCTATGCCAAGCCTCAGCCCGACATCGGCCAGTTCTGGATCGAGCTCACCGAGCGGGTGCGCGGCACGGTGCCCAAGGTCAAAGTGGCCTACCGCCCCCATCTGTGCATGCATTGCGACCAGGCCCCCTGCATGGAGGCCTGCCCGGTGGAAGGCGGCATCTACAAGCGCGACGACGGCCTGGTCATCATCGACCCCGAGAAGTGCACCGGCTGCCGGCTGTGCGTGGACGCCTGCCCCTATGAGAACGTGATCTGGTTCAACGAGAATCTGAACATCGCTCAGAAGTGCACCGGGTGCGCCCATCTCTTGGACGACGGCTGGAGCGAGCCCCGCTGCGCGGATGCCTGCCCCACCTTGGCCCTGCAGATGATGGACGAGGATGATGCCAAAAAGCTCATCGCCAAGGCCGAGGTGTGGAAGCCGGAGCTCAAGGACAAAGTCCAGCCTCGCGTCTACTACATCGGTCTTCCCAAGAAGTTCATCGCCGGCACCGTGTACGACCCCAAGGCTGAGGAGGTCGTGATCGGCGCTACCGTCACCCTCACTACCAAGGCCGGCAAGACCCTGACCGCGCAGACCGACGCCTACGGCGACTTCTGGTTCGAGGGCATCGACGACGGTCTGTACGATCTCGAGATCAAGGCCGGCAAGAAGACCAAGAAGTTCAAAGGCCTGGACACCACGGCTGCCGACATCAACCTAGGAGACATAGCGTTGGCGTAGGACGCTTGCACGCCCGAGGGGACCGCGCCACGCAGGTGACGCCGCTCGCCTCCGCGAAAGGTTCGTCGGGTATCGTACCCCCGGTCTGACCGCGGACCGGGGGTACGTCTTCTACAGCGCCTGGAACTCCTGCCCGCCCCGCCCTAGTGGCTGTACCGGCAGGTCTCCCGCATGTCGCAGAACGAACAGGGTGACAACACCTTGGCGGCCGAGTAGTCCGGGCCCACGCCCACCATCAGCGAGGCGGATTTCTGCGGCACCAGCATGCCCGAATCGGTGACGCGCACGCCGATGGAGTCGAGGTCGAGCAGCTGACCCACCAGCTTCTGCTCGCCGATATCCCATCCGGAGAGCTGGCCGGGAGCCAACTCGGCGCCCACGCCCCAGCCGCGTCCGGCCGCGTCGTCCTCCACGATGGAGTGAGCCAATTCGATGAGCTTTCCCACCGCGTACACCCCGGCCAGGTCGAGCATGAACGCGTCAAGGGCCTTACCGGAGGCCCGTAGCTCCCGGCTCGTCTCTTCGAGTGCCGGCCCGATGGTCACGGCAGCGAGAAAGGCCGACTGGGCCGCCTCCAGCAGGTCGGCATGCCTGCCGAGTTGGAACACCACCCCACCAACGGCGGCCTGCCGCTCGTCACGATCACCCACCGGGAACCAATCGTACGCGACGGCCGGCGCAATGAGCTCCCGGACCTGCGCCAAGGCCTGCACGGCGCTCTCCCGCATGGCGGGGCGCCCCAACACCTTACCTTGCACTTCGAGGTACTCGTCCTGATCGAGAACGAGAGGGATCTCGAGAATCGTTGCCATGAGCCCAATCTACCACGCGCCGAACGCCGGAACGGAGTAGGGTAAGACAAAGTAGGGTAAGAGACAAGGAATAATCGAACGTGCTGGTTGAAAGGCAAGGTGGACCCTATGTCCAACGGAGCGATCGTCGGGATCGTCATAGCCGTCGTGGTGGTGCTGCTGATCCTGGCA